>NZ_JAPDHR010000061.1:0-18261 GCF_030063005.1 Dehalobacter sp. | reverse complement strand
AAAAAAATTCTCAAAAGTACAAAGTCATAAAAACATTACTCACTTTTTTAAAAATGTAAAAGCCCGGATTTCCCTTGTTTGCAAGGGGTTCCAGGCTTTTTTGCTCTTTAAAGTGTCAAAGATGAGACTATATTAACACGAAGGACAGAATGTGGGTAGAAAAATTTATATTATTTTTCTAATAACTTCAGACGGTAAGGTAGACAATGAATAATAACCCCCTCAGATGGAAAAATAATTCTGCTGAATTTGTTTGAGGGGGAATGTAATCTGGATTCGCATCATCACAGAATTACTGACAAAGAAAAGAATAACCTTCATGTTGGGATAGACATAGGTTCCACCACTGTTAAAATTGCTGTCTTAAATAAGGAAGGCGTTCTGTTGTTCAGCCGGTATACCCGGCATTATTCGAATATCTGGAGCACGTTGCAAAGGCTGGTGGATGAAGCCGGTCAGAAATATGCGGCATTTTCGCTGACGGTAGCAATTACAGGTTCAGGCGGACTGGCTGTGGCTGAACATCTGGACATTTCATTTATTCAGGAGGTCATTGCCGGAAGCAAAGCAGTGGATCGTTATCTGCCAGGAACGGATGTTGTCATTGAGCTTGGCGGAGAAGATGCCAAGATAACCTTTTTTGACAAGGGGTTTGATCAGCGGATGAACGGGATCTGTGCGGGAGGAACCGGTGCTTTTATTGATCAAATGGCTGTCCTGTTAAAGACGGATGCGGCTGGTCTGGATGCGCTGGCTGCCCATAGCCGGGTCATCTATCCGATTGCCGCCCGATGTGGGGTTTTTGCCAAAACCGATATTCAACCTCTCTTAAATGAAGGAGTCCGCAAGGAGGACATTGCAGCTTCGATCTTTCAGGCGGTTGTAAATCAGACCATTGGAGGGCTTGCCTGCGGACATAAAATTAAAGGGAAAGTTGGCTTCCTCGGAGGACCACTTCACTTCCTACCGCAGCTGCGAGTTCGGTTTCAGGAAACGTTGGGGCTGAAGGATGAAGATATGATTGTGCCGGGAAATTCCGAAGTTTATGTAGCTATCGGAGCGGCCCTCGCCTCTGCTCAGGATAAAGATATTACATTTGAACAGCTTGGTCAAAAATTGAGAACAGACAAAAAAAAGCTTCAGTATGAAACAGCCAGACTTGATCCACTTTTTGCAGATGAAGAGGAATACCGCGCGTTTGTAAGGCGGCATGCCCAAAATATTGTCAGCACAAATCAGCTGGAGATGTACCAGGGCCAATGTTTTTTAGGTCTGGATGTAGGATCTACCACGACAAAAGCTGTTTTGATCGATCCGCAAGGCACCCTTCTTTATTCCGCCTATACTAATAATGAAGGCAACCCTTTGGCTTCAGCAGTCAATATTCTGAAAGAACTATACAACAGGCTCCCGGAAAACACAAAAATTGCTTATTCTGCCGTGACTGGCTACGGAGAAAAACTGACTCAGGCAGCTCTTTTTTTTGATATGGGGGAAGTTGAGACCATCGCTCATTACACAGCCGCCAATCATTTCCTGCCTGGAGTCAACCTGATTCTGGACATCGGCGGACAGGATATGAAATGCCTGAAAGTAAAAAACGGTGTGATTGAAAATATTATGTTAAACGAGGCCTGTTCATCCGGCTGCGGTTCTTTTATTGAAACATTTGCGAGGTCACTGGAAATGAATGTGGCGGATTTTGCCCGCAAAGGACTTTTGGCTCAAAATCCTGCCGATTTAGGATCGAGATGTACGGTTTTCATGAATTCCAAAGTAAAACAGGCCCAAAAAGAAGGAATGACCGTCGCGGATATTTCGGCAGGATTATCCTACTCCGTGATCAAAAACGCGCTCTATAAAGTAATTAAGTTAAAAAGCTCTGAGGAATTTGGTGAAAAGGTTATTGTCCAGGGAGGGACTTTCTTGAATGATGCTGTGGTTCGCAGCCTGGAACGGACCATTGGCCGAGAAGTCGTCCGTCCGGACATTGCCGGCCTCATGGGTGCCTTTGGTGCGGCCCTCTTGGCCAGGAACGCCTGGCGGGAGGGAGTGGCTACGTCGCTGCTTTCCCCAGATCAAATTAATAACTTTTCGGTGGAAGTCAGCGCAGCCCGCTGCGAAAACTGTCAGAACCACTGTTTACTTACGGTCAACTGTTTCGGTGACGGGCGTAGGCACATTACAGGAAACCGCTGTGAAAAAGGATCAGAACGCGATCAGACAGATGAAATTCCGAATCTCTATGCCTATAAACTAAACAGGATCTTTCATTATACGCCACTGGCCAAAGAAAAAGCAGTCAGAGGAACCATCGGGATCCCAAGGGTTTTAAATATGTTCGAGAATTATCCTTTTTGGTTTACTTTTTTCACCCGTCTTGGTTTCCGGGTCGAGCTGTCGCCGGTTTCCACCCGAAAGGTTTATGAGGCGGGCATGGAGACAATTTCTTCCGATACCGTTTGTTATCCTGCCAAACTTGTTCACGGTCATATCGTGTCATTGATTAAACAAGGCGTGAAGTTCATATTTTATCCCTGCATACCGAAGGAGAGAAAAGAAATAGCCGGGGCGGACAACTGCTTTAATTGCCCGGTGATCAACGCTTATCCGGAAGTGATCAAAGCCAACATGGACGAGTTGAAGCAAAGCGGTGTCCAATTCTGGAATCCTTTTCTGCCGTATGAAGATAAAAAAAAGCTTAGTAAGAGATTGTATGAAGAACTGAAACATTCAGGCATTACCCTTGCAGAAATCATCCAGGCCGTCGACGCAGCCTGGAATGAAGATCTGAATTTCAAACGGGATATCCGCAAAAAAGGAGAAGAGGTCTTGCAATGGCTTGCAGAAACAGGAAATCGCGGGATTGTCCTTTCCGGCAGGCCTTACCATCTGGATCAGGAAGTTAACCACGGCATACCTAAAGTCATCACGGCCCTCGGAATGGCAGTGCTTACAGAGGATTCGGTAGCCCATCTCGGAAAAGTCACCAGGCCACTTCGGGTTCTGGACCAGTGGATGTATCATTCCCGACTTTACGAAGCAGCAGATTTTGTTGCCGGAAGACCGGAGCTAGAGCTTGTCCAGTTAAACTCATTCGGCTGTGGGCCGGATTCGATTGCTGCGGAACAAGCCCAGGAAATTTTACATAAAGCCGGTAAAATCTATACCATGATTAAAATAGATGAGGTCAGTAATTTGGGTGCAGTCAGAATAAGGCTTCGCTCGCTTAAAGCTGCGATGGATGCCAGAATAAAACATGACCATCTGATAGAGGACCCGGCAAAGGGGCCAAATGCCGTTCAGAGACCAATATTTACCAAGGAAATGCGTAAAACACATACCATTCTTGCTCCACAGATGGCGCCGATCCATTTTGAATTTGCCCAGGAGGTCGCCCGTTCGGAGGGGTACCATTTTGAAGTACTGGCTATAGTTGAAAAAGAAGATATTGAAGAAGGCTTGAAATATGTTAACAATGATTCCTGTTACCCTTCGGTCATTATTATCGGGCAGCTGTTAAGGGCATTGAAATCCGGAAGATACGATCTGAACAACACCTCAGTCATTATAACCCAGACGGGGGGGCCCTGCAGGGCCAGCAATTATTTGGGGCTATTAAAGAAAGCGCTTCAGGTCTCGGGACTGGAACACATTCCGATACTCTCGCTCAATGTCGCAGGCTTGGAGAAAAACCCCGGATTTAAGTTGACGGTCTCCATGGCGGTCAAAGCAATCATGGCCATGCTTTACGGAGACCTGCTGATGAAGGTTTTCTACCGGGTAAGGCCTTATGAAACAAATGCGGGAACAGCGGATCAGCTTCTGAGAAAGTGGATAGATATCTGCAAGATCAATGTTGCCAATGGAGACCGCAGCTTATTTCGTGAAAACCTGAAGGGCATTGTTCGGGATTTTGAAAATATTGAGATTGTTCAGCAGAGAAAACCCCGGGTTGGATTGGTCGGGGAGATCCTCGTAAAATTTCACCCTGCGGCGAATAACAACATGGCCGAGTTTATTGAAAAAGAGGGCGCAGAAATGGTAGTTCCGGGACTGATGGAGTTTTTACTTTACTGCTGCTATGGGAAGGAATTTAACTATAGATATCTTGCCGGTAAGCGATCTTCCAGAGTCATCGGAAATCTGCTGGTCAAGTATATGGAAAGCTATCGTGAAGATTTAAGGGCTGCCTTAAAGAATAGTAAAAGATTCGATATCCCGCCAACGATTCAGGAGATGGCGGAAAGTGTCAAACCATTCCTTTCCCTGGGCAACCAAACCGGAGAGGGTTGGCTGCTGACTGCGGAAATGGTGGAGCTGATCAAAAGTGGCGCCAACAATATTATCTGCATGCAGCCGTTTGCCTGTCTGCCGAATCATATTACCGGCAAAGGAATGATCAAGACCCTGAAAGAGCAGTATCCCCAGACCAATATTGTTGCCGTGGATTATGATCCCGGAGCCAGTGAAGTGAACCAGATCAATCGGATTAAGCTGATGCTGGAGAGAGCTTTTGGCTGAATCTTTCGGTCTATTCTACCCATTGTTTTAAGTGCCTGTTTTTTATAAATTTAAGTATCTTATCCTTGGCTCTTGTGCTAAGATAATGTGGGAAGATTTGACCAGGTTATGATAAAGGAGGAAGTAAAGACTGTGTCAAAAAAAGAAAACGACTTTTTTGTACTTATGAAGGAAAACGCGCAGCTTATTTGCGAAAGCTCGCTGGTATTAAAAGAAGCAGTTAAGGATCCCACCACTTTCCCGGTCAAGATGAAGGAACTCATTGATTTGGAACACCGTGCCGATGATATTACCAACAAGATCATTGACAACCTGAATAAGACACTGGTGACGCCAATGGACAGGGAAGACCTCTACTCATTGGCGACAAACATGGATGATATCATTGATTTTATTCAAGGCGCCTTGGAACGGATGATCATGTATAAAGCGACGCCGCCCCACTCCGGGGTTGAAGAGCTGATTCGGGTTCTAGATGACTGTATTCATATTATTAAAATATCTGTGGACAACCTTCCCAGTATTCGCACCAAATTAAAGCTTATTCTTGAAAACACAGAAAAAATCCATAAACTGGAAAGCGAGGGAGATCGTTTATACCGGAGTGAAGTAGGCAAGCTGTTCGAAAATGAAAGCAATCCGATTGAAATCATTAAATGGAAAGAAATACTGGAACATCTGGAAGACGCCACGGACCGTTGTGAAGATCTCGCGCTTGTAATAAAAGGGGTCGTATTAAAATATGTCTAGTCTGCATATTGCATTATTCGTTGTCGTACTATTTGCGTTGGCATTTGATTTTATCAACGGATTTCATGATACTGCCAATGCCATAGCCACTTCGGTTTCGACAAGAGCGCTTACGCCAAGAACCGCAATCATTATGGCCGCGGTACTTAATTTTATCGGCGCGATGTACAGTACAGGGGTTGCCAAGACCATTGCAAAGGACATTGTCGATGCGAACAGTGTTACTTCCGAAGTGATGATCGCCGCACTGATCGGAGCGATTTTCTGGAATCTTTTGACATGGTATTTTGGTATTCCGAGCAGTTCTTCCCACGCGATTATTGGGGGAATCCTCGGAGCCGGGATCGCGGCAGCGGGACTCGGTGTTGTCCAGGGGGCCGGCATCAAGAAAATTATCTTGGCGCTGCTGTGCTCGCCGCTCGTCGGCATGGGACTCGGTTATCTGATCATGACCATTCTATATTACCTGTTCCGCAATAAAGCGCCGATGAAAACGAACAATATCTTCCGGAGGCTGCAGATGGTTTCAGCCGCACTACTTGCGTTTAACCACGGTTCTAATGACGCACAGAAATCCATGGGTATTATCACGCTGGCGCTTGTCGCCATGGGGGTACAGTCGACGATGGATGTTCCGCTCTGGGTAAAGCTCCTGTGTGGAATAGCCATTGCTTGCGGTACAGCAGTGGGCGGCTGGAGAATCATTCATACCCTCGGTGCCAAAATCTTTAAAATTGAGCCGATCAACGGATTTGCCGCAGATTTGTCATCCTCGATCGTTATCTGGGTAGCGACGGCGTTTCCGGGTCTCCATCTGCCGGTCAGTACCACGCACGTGGTATCCGGTTCCATTATGGGAGTAGGCGCTGCCAAACGTATTTCGGCCGTGCGCTGGGGCGTTGCGCAGCAGATGCTGATTGCCTGGTGTCTGACGATTCCTTCCACGGCAATCGTCGCAGCTCTGTCTTATCATCTGATTACACTCGTGGAGAGAATTCTCTAATCTAATATTCTAACGTAAGATACTGGAATTCTGCATCTTATATCGGATAAATACCAACTGATGCTATAGATGCTTTTATACAATCAGGTAAGCAGATCGTAGATTCAGTCTTCTTTTTTAATCCTCAGGAGGGTAAGGGTTACCCGTCTGGGAATAGCTTCTTTTTCATCAGGGATATTGAATAATTATGCATGATGAGGTATAATAATGCAATATTGCGTATTATTGAGATAAAGGAGAATAATGATGGTTCAATTAAACAAAGGCAAGTTTAAAGGCAGAGATTTTATTACACTGAATGCTTTCACAGCAGAAGAAATCTCATATATGGTTGACGTCGCCATGGAATTGAAGGCTGACAGAAATGCCGGAATTCCCCACCCTGTCCTGCAGGGGAAGGTTTTGGCGATGATCTTTACCAAATCTTCGACGAGAACCAGAGTGGCATTTGAGGCCGGTATTTATCAGCTCGGCGGCTCCGGAATGTTTCTGAGCGCCCGCGATATCCAGCTGGGACGCGGTGAACCGATCCAGGATACAGCAAGGGTCTTGTCCAGGATGGTCGACGGCATTATGATCAGAACGTTCAGCCATCAGGAGGTTCTTGATCTTGCCGAGCATTCCTCTGTGCCGGTCATCAATGGCTTGAGCGATTTTCTGCATCCGACACAGATTCTGGCCGACCTTTTGACCATTAAAGAAACAAAAGGCAAGATTCAGGGATTGAAATTAACCTATATCGGTGACAGCAATAATGTGGCAAATTCCCTGCTGCTTGGCGGCAGCAAGATGGGCATGAACATCGTGATTGCTTCACCTCAGGGATACCAGCCGGTTCCGGAAATTATGGATCTGGCTTGGAAGAATGCATCTCTCAGCAGAAGTACGGTGCAGATCGTCGAAGATCCTGTGGCGGCTGCCAGGGGAGCGGATATTCTTTATACCGATGTTTGGGCCAGTATGGGACAGGAAGAACAAAGCGAAATCAGGAAGAAAATTTTTGCGCCGTATCAGATCAATGACGAAGTGCTTGGGGCAGCTCATCCTGAAGCGATCGTCATGCACTGTTTGCCTGCCCACCGCGGAGAAGAGATCACCGACAAAGTGATCGAAGGTCCTCAATCCGTGGTATTTCAGGAGGCTGAAAACCGGCTTCACGCCCATAAAGCGATTATGGCGCTGGTCATGTAATAAATATAAAATAAAGGAGAAAGCGTATGGCTAAAGTAGTGCTTGCCTATTCAGGCGGACTGGATACATCCATCATTATTCCATGGCTGAAAGAAAACTATGGTTATGAGGTTGTCGCGATGGCGGCAGATTTGGGACAGGGAGAGGAACTGGAACCTCTTCATGAGAAGGCTGCTAAAACCGGAGCCACCAAATTATATATTGAAGATTTGAGAGAAGAATTCATTACGGATTTCATTTACCCGACGCTTCAGGCAGGAGCCGTGTATGAAGGCAAATATCTTCTCGGAACATCCTTTGCTCGTCCGCTTATTGCCAGAAGGCTTGTGGAGATTGCTGAAAAAGAAGGCGCAGTCGCTGTTGCGCATGGCGCGACAGGGAAAGGCAACGATCAGGTTCGCTTTGAACTGGCTGTCAAAGCGCTGAATCCTGATCTGAAAATTATTGCTCCGTGGAGAGAGTGGGACATCAAATCGCGGGATGATGCGATTGATTATGCCAAAGAACGCGGAATCCCTGTCCCGGTTACCAAGGACAGACCGTACAGCATGGACCGTAACTTGTGGCATTTAAGCCATGAAGGCGGTGACCTCGAAGATCCCTGGAATGAACCGAAGGATGATCTTTATCTACTCGGGGTTTCCCCGATGCAGGCGCCGGACCAGGCCGCGTATGTGCTGATCGATTTAGAGAAGGGCATACCAGTAGCTGTCGATGGGGAGAAACTTGCACCGATTCAGCTGATCGAGAAATTGAATGCCCTGGGCGGCAAGAATGGAATCGGGATTGTCGACATGGTGGAAAACAGGCTTGTCGGGATGAAGTCGCGCGGGGTATATGAGACTCCCGGCGGGACAATTCTCTATGCCGCGCATCAGGCGCTGGAACTGTTGACCCTTGACCGTCAGACCCTGCATTATAAGGAACAAATTGCGCTGAAATATGCTGAGATGGTCTACGATGGTGTCTGGTATTCACCGCTGAGAGAAGCACTCGATGCGTTTGTAAAAGTTACACAGAAAAATGTTACCGGAACCGTCAGGATGAGACTATATAAAGGAAACTGTACACCGGTAGGGATAAAATCCCCTTATTCGCTGTATAATGAAGAATTTGCAACGTTTGGCGAAGATGCTGTCTACAACCAGAAAGACGCAGAAGGTTTTATTAATCTGTTTGGACTGCCTCTTAAAGTCCGCGCTTTAATGGAGAGAAAATCAGGCTTACGTTAATCATGATGCGCAACGGTGCGCGAGCATGGATTTGCGGGCATGAACACAAGGATGTCAATTGTCTAAGCACATTGCGCATTCTTGTGTTCTGTCATATTGTTGCGTTATACTATACTTAATTTTGATTCGGAAGGAGTTAAACCAATGAAACTTTGGGGAGGACGTTTTGAGAAAGACACCGATTCCCTGGTCGAAGATTTCCACTCATCGATCTCATTCGACCGGCGCCTTTATAAATTTGATATTATGGGAAGCATTGCTCATGCCGGAATGCTCGGCAGGATAGGTATCCTGTCAGCCGAAGAAACGGAGAAAATAATAGGGGGACTGGAATGCATTCTGGCGGATATTCAGGCGGGAAGGGTTGAATTTGAAGTCGGAGCCGAAGACATCCATATGAACGTTGAGAAACTACTTACGGAAAGAATCGGTGATGCCGGTAAAAAGCTCCATACCGGACGCAGCCGGAATGATCAGGTTGCGCTGGATTTTCGGCTATTCTTAAGAGAAGAAATCGACAACACCAAAGATCTCCTCACTGCGCTGCTGGAAACCCTGCTTGACTTGAGTTCCGAACATCTTAAGACTTGGATGCCCGGATATACCCATCTGCAAAAGGCCCAGCCGATAACCCTGAGCCATCATCTTATGGCCTATGTCCAAATGTTTTTGCGCGATCTGGGACGACTCGGAGATACTCGCAAGAGACTGAACCTCTCCCCGCTCGGATCGGGCGCGCTGGCGGGTACGACCTTTGCTTTGCGTCGGGAAGAAGTAGCTGCTGAACTGAATTTTGACGGCGTCACGCTTAACAGTTTAGACGGCGTTAGCGACAGAGATTTTGCTTTGGAATTTCTGGCAGCTGCATCTATCATGATGATGCATCTGAGCAGGCTGTGTGAAGAACTGATTATCTGGTCGAGCGGTGAATTTTCTTTCGTTTCGATTGATGATGCCTATGCCACCGGATCGAGTATTATGCCGCAGAAGAAAAATCCTGATGTCGCAGAACTCGTCAGAGGGAAAACTGGCAGGGTGTATGGGGATCTCATAACACTGCTCACCGTTATGAAAGGACTTCCCCTGGCTTATAACAAAGACATGCAGGAAGACAAGGAATGTGTGTTTGATGCTGTGGACACCATCCAAAAATCGTTGCTGGTCATCCGGCCGATGCTGGCTACAATGAAAGTGAATGCCGATATTATGGCAAGGGAAGCTAAGAAGGGCTTTACCAATGCCACAGATTTGGCTGATTATCTGGCCAAAAAGAATGTTCCTTTCCGCGAAGCCCATGCAATTGTGGGCAGGCTGGTACTGGAATGTTCCCGCAGGGGCTGTTCGTTGGAGGATCTGACGCTGGAAGAACTGAAAACAGTATCCGAATTCTTCGAGGAAGATCTTTATGAGGCTATTTCTCTTCAAACCTGCGTTCAGAAGAGGAGCGTTACCGGGGGTCCTGCACCGGAGACCGTTCAGACAGCGATACAGTTTAGTAAAGAAACTCTGGATCAACTTAGGTGGTAAAAAACAATTAAGAAAACAATCAAGTGTAAATTTAGCACGAATAATGGTACATTTTACTGCCTTCAGAGTATTAATCAAGAAATTTTAAGAATATGTTAAGAATATGTAATTAGAATGTAAAAAATGTGAAAATAACAAATAGCCGGCGATGCTGAAATGACGGTACATAGCAAAGAATGCTGACAGAATCCAACGGTCATCTTAAAATTTTGTGGATAAAAATGTGGATATTGTGGATTAAGTTAAAAGAATGGATTCTAAAAAAATATAAAATTTAAATTTTATGTCTAAACTTTTGATAAATATTTGAATGATCATAAAACTATTGTGAAATAAAAAAGGAGGCCGTACCGGTGTGGAGTACTGAAGAAATACTGGAACGCCAAAAGCAGGTTGTGGAATGGCTGCGGGGAAAAAACACTGAGGCAAAGACCAAAGGTTTGGTCTGCGGAATTTCCGGCGGTGTAGATTCTGCGGTGGTGGCAGCTTTATGCAAAAAAGCATTTCCTGATTACTGCCTTGGTGTGATCATGCCATGCCAATCAAATCCTGCGGATCGCGAGGATGCCTATTTGATTGCAGAGACCCTTGGGATGGAAGTGATCGAGATTGATCTCGGGGAAGCACATGCAGCCATTTATGACCAGATGAAGACCGCTTTAAAAGCTAATCAGACGCCTCTGAATATTCAGCAAGCAGGACAAGGGAACCTTAAAGCACGGCTCCGTATGTCTACGCTGTATACGGTAGCCAATATTAGGGAGTATCTGGTTGTCGGGACAGACAATGCCCCTGAGAGCTATACAGGATATTTTACGAAATATGGGGATGGCGGCGTGGACCTTCTGCCGATCAGCTCACTTACCAAGACGGAAGTAAGAGCCTGGGCAAGGGCACTGGGCCTGCCGGAAAAAATAGCTTCCAGAACACCGACTGCTGGTCTTTGGCAGGGACAGACCGATGAGGGAGAGATGGGTTTTTCCTATGATCTTATCGATAAATATCTTTTGGGAGAAAAGATTCCTGACGATGTTGTCGCCAAAATCGAAAGACTGCATAAAATGAGTGAGCATAAACGGCAATTGCCCCCAACCATCGAATTAGAAAAACCGGAGAGGCTGGATTAGATGAAACTACGGATCGGATTAGATATAGACGGCGTCGTCGCGGACAGTTTTCCTGTGTTCACAGAAGAACTCAACAGGCAATACGGCAAAAATATTATGGAAATTGACAATTACGATATGTCGAAAATCTACGACGTCGACTGGAATGAACTAGACACCTTTTTTGACAAAAATATGGAAGTTCTCTTCTCAACACCGGAGCCGGTCAAAGGGTCGGTTGAGAGCATTGTTTCCTTAACAGAAGCAGGGCATGAAATCATTTATGTGACAGCCAGAAAGCCGGGAGCTGAGGAACTAATCACAAAAAAATGGCTTGAAGAAAAACAAATCCCCCCGGGTGAAAAGATATTCACAGGGGGGCTCAGCAAGACCATTGCGGTCAAGGAACACGGTATTGATGTGTTCGTCGATGACTTTATTTCCAATTCAGTGGAGATCGTTTCCATGGGCATTCCGGTGCTACTGATGGATGCGCCTTATAACCGCGGAAATCTTCCGGAAGGTGTCATCCGCTGTTATGACTGGAATGACGTTGTATGTCATATTGAGCAATTCAGCAGGAACGGTATTAACCGGTAGAAGAATATTTTTTTACTTAACGCGCGTGCTATATCTATACAAGTTTACGAATAATAAGATCAAATCTTGAAGAACAGGTATTCCTCGTAAGTGAGATGCTGTTCATAGAGTTTCGTGGCCAGGTCTTGTCCGATATAGCGCAGATGCCAAGGTTCGTAGGTATATTCCGTCAGGTATTCTTTGCCCTTCGGGTAGCGGATGATAAAGCCGAAACGATGAGCATTATCTTTCAGCCAGACATATTCGTCCGTATCTCCAAATGTCTCTTCCAGACCGAAGTTAACGCTCTGGCAGGATACATCCATTGCCAGACCGGTTTGGTGTTCACTTTCACCGGGTCTCGCACTGATTTGGTTGGCTTTTTCCTCGGTTCCGTACCGCCGGGTAAAACTCGCAAATAAATCCTGCTGCGTTTGATAGGAGCGGTAGCCTGATACACCATAAAAAATTACACCATTTTCTTTTGCAGCAGAAAATAATTCCTCGAGCTTCGCGGCAGCTTCCTGACGCAGCATTCTTTTCTCAGCTTTTTCCTTAAAAGTAAAAGGAATGTTGACTTCAACCAGATCCGGTGGAACATAATCGGAGGGAAGCTGATTTTGTTTATTCACTAAAACAGCGATGCTGACAACATCGTGATAATTTATCGCTTCCTTACTCGCAGCGCCGATTCTTAGCATAAAGGTATCAACCAGAACGTTTTCTGCAGATGTTTGCGAACCCTGAGAATCAGGGGAAGCATCAGGAATGCTCATTTGAATACAACCGCTTATGAAAAAAATCCCAAATAGAATGACAAGTAAAGAAAAAATCAACTTATTTTTCATCGTTTCTCCTGTATGAATCGTCGAAGTTACTCAGCGGTCAGGAAACAGCGCTCAAGAGACCAAGTTTTGCCCTACTTTGTAAATATCGCCCGCTCCGAGCGTAATAACGAGGTCGCCTTCTTCAAGGGTTTGGTCAAGATAAGAACTGATTTCGTCAAGCGTTGGAAAATAACGGGTGGTAATTCCTTTTTCTTTCATCAAGTCGGCAAGTTTTGCTGAAGAGATCGGGTTGACCCCGGCTTTTTTTTCGCGCGCCGAGGAAAAAATTTCTGCCAGCAAAACCTCATCGGCATCCTGAAAGGCCTGAGAAAACTCATAAAAAAGTTTTTCAGTCCGGCTGAAGGTATGAGGCTGAAATACTGCCCGGATTCTTCTGTCGGGGTAGGAAAGCCTTGCTCCATCCAGGGTCGTTTGGATTTCTGTCGGGTGATGGGCATAATCGTCAACAATAACTGCCCCGTGTTTTGTGCCAAGACGTTCGAATCTTCTTTTGGTACCATTAAAGCCGCTCAGCGCCTGAAGCACGGTATCCATCGATATTCCGAGCCTGGAAGTCAGGGCTATGGCAGCTAGGGCATCCAGAATGTTATGTTTTCCTGAAACAGTCAAATGCAGCTTACCTATATTTTTTTTATTCATCATTACATCAAAACAGCTTCCGTCATTATCGAAAACAACGTTTGCAGCGCTGACATCAGCATCGGCCGAGAAACCAAAAGTTGTAACCGTTGCTTTGGTCTTAATCCTATCTATATTCGGATCGTCATGCCAGATAATCAGATTGCCCTCAGCAGGCAGCTTGCAGGCGAGTTCGGAAAAAGCGCAGACCACATCATCCAAATCCTTAAAATAATCGGGATGATCCAGTTCCATGTTGGTAATAATCAGGTGCTCGGGAGAGTAATTTAAGAAGTGCCTCCGGTATTCGCAGGATTCGGCTAAAAAGAGTTCTCCCTGGCCGGCATGGGCGTTGCCGCCAATACAGGGCACGTCGCTGCCTACGACAATCGTAGGGTCCAAACCTGCATCAAGCAGGATTTTTCCAGCCATGGCAGTTGTCGTAGTCTTGCCGTGAGTCCCGGTTACACAGACTCCTTTTTTCTTGGACATCAGTTTGCTCAGAAATTGAGGGTAAGTCAGTACCGGTATGTTAAGCTCTTTGGCCCGGCTAATCTCCGGGTGACTGTCGCAGTAAGCGGCAGAGGTGACAACCAAATCAGCGCCGACAACATTCTCTGGGTCAAAGTTCAGGACCTCAATGCCTGCCTTCTCTAATACAACGTCTGTAAAAAATCTTTGCGGTACATCGGATCCGGTAATCACGGCATCTTCTATCAACGGTGTAATCTGGGCAAGGGCACTCATCCCGGTTCCTTTTATGCCAACAAAATGAATATGTAATTGCAATGTGCATCTTTCCTTCCGGTATTCTATTCCTATTACATTATACCCAAATATCTTGAAAAAGGTATCTGTCAATACGTAAATCAAAGATATTCTTCCCGAAAACAGTTAACATGAGAATTAGAGCTGTTCAGCCTTCCAACAATGCCATTAACCTCAAATCGGTAGGGAAAAGCCGCATTTAATATTATAATACAAATACGACTAAAATATAAGATTTATACGCATTTTACAGCTTAGTTTATAACTGCAATGTTCTGTCACAAGAAGGGAGGAAAAACGCAATGTCCGGATATGCAGCACTACCTGATTTTGAAATCTTAAATGGCCGGGAGCTTGACGGTCTTATCGTTAATGATAAATTTGTAAGTTATTACCAAGTAGAGTCTGCTCTTTATAATTATCCCAAAGTGTTCGAAGCAGGTGTCATCGTTAACAGCCAGAATGGTGAAAGCGTGATCCTCAAAGTATATCTTGCGCTCGAAGATTCTTTTTCGGCGAAGGAAGAAAGAGAACAGTACTGCTTGAAGGTAGAACAGTATATTAGAAACAGTTTTTCATTTAAAATGCCCATCCGGGTATTGATTCGAGAAAAACTGCCGATGACCAGATCTGGAAAAATCCTGCGCTCTGTTCTTCGTGATTATTAAGATAAAATGTTTATAATTGAATCAAATTTAAACTAAAAAAGGACCTTCTTGTATTGAAGGTCAAAAAATGAAAATCAAGAGTAGAATTAATGAGACTAAATGAGTAAAACGAAGACAATATAATAATAATCATAAAATACACAAAAATCAATAAAAAATATAACCATATTATCCATCTTAAACCATAATTCCCACGGAATTATGGTTTAATTTATAACTGGGTAAAATTAATATTTCAACTTTAAATAAAACAATCGAGAATCAACAAATCAAAATCAACCTGCGAATATTATTGCCTGAAGCTGCAAAAGATAGTACTGGAAAAAGGGAAATACCGTAAGGTAAATAACCTTTTTCGAAGGCTATCCGCCCTGTAGCGGAAACAGATACCCGGTCAGTTAAGCTACCGGGTATCTTCATGATCGCCATGTACGGCCTAATGCCGCAGTGTCATGGATAACAAGGAGCAGCAATCTTATGCCTGATTATTATTGACGTGGATTTTGCCGCGGGAGAAAGAGAAGAAAATACCAACAGCACAAAGGCAGGCTGAGATCAGAAAAGCAAGGTGAATACTCTGTGTAAACTGCGGATAGTATTCAGGCGTAATCTGGTTTTTGCCGACAAATATGGAAATCAGCAGCGTAGCTGTAGCCATACTCAGCATCTGGCCCAGAATCCTCATCACAGATACTGAGGCGGAGGCAACCCCGTAATAATGATTATCTACGGAACTCATGACTGCATTGGTATTCGGAGAAGAGAATAAGGCAAATCCAAGACCCAGCACCATCAAAGCAGCTATGATCAGGAACAGAGAAGTATGCGGGCCGATAAAGGAAAGCAAAAACAAGCCTGCGGCGGTTCCGGCCATGCCCCAAGAAGCAATTCTGGCGGGTTCTTTTTCATCGGATAGGCGTCCGGCCATAGGGGAAATTAAGGACTGGATAATAGGCTGGATAATCAGGATGATTCCGGCATGCTCTGAAGACATGCCCTGGACGTACTGCAGATATAGACTCAGAAGAAAAGTTACGGAGTAGGAACCAGCATAATTGATTAATGCTGCTACGTTGGAAAAGGCAAAAACCCGGTTATTCTGAAAAAGCCTGATTTCTAACACAGGATTTGGGATCTTGAGCTGGCGTTTCACAAAGAAAACAAAACAAACAATGCTGAAGAGGATCAGGATAATCCCGAGAATATCCGGTAAAATGCTCGAACCATAGATAAGCGCAATCAGGGTAACGGCGAAAATCAGACTGCCTGGAATATCCAGTTTATCATTTTTGGCATCGGCCCAATCGCTCTTGACATATGTAATCGTTAAGACCGTGATCAGGACCCCCAAAGGAACCAATACCAAAAAAATGCTTCTCCAACCCCAATGCTCGGTTAAGAATCCGCCTAGAAAAGGTCCGACAGCAAGTCCTACATATATGGCTGAAACATTAAAGCCTAGGGCTTTGCCGCGTTCTTGCGGGGGAAAGGCCGAGGTGATCAGCGCCATTCCCGCAGTTGCGATCATCGATGCACTAATTCCCTGCAGGACTCTCATCACGATTAATAATTCAATATTTGGGACAAAACCTGAGATTAACGTAAATGCAGTAAATGAAATTATCCCCCATTTATAAAGCCTGGTCCGGCCAAGGATGTCGGCGAGTTTGCCGATAGGAAGAAGAAACACAGCCGAAGACAACAAGAAAGATGTCGCAATCCAGCTTAAAACGACAGCATCTGCTGCAAATTCCTTTTGAATTGCAGGCAGCGCGATGTTGATAGATGAAATCATAAACGGAGTCAGAAAAGAACCTGCGGTTGCTATAAACAAAAGGGTGCGCTTAACCATTTTGCTGTCATCTCGGGCGTGGTCATGATGGACGTTCATAAATACTCCTTTTTAGTTGGTTTTTGATCCCTTATTCTTTTTATTAAAACAAAAACATACCCTAAAAGAACAAGTCATAGGTTATTATAAATGATTGTTTATGAGTCGTAAATTAACGTTTTGATGTATAAATTTTACATTTTATTGACATCCTATTAATGATTAACTTTTAAGGAGGTTGCCCATGAATATTTGGCAGAAGATTGCCCTTGCAATTATTATCATCGGGGCCATAAACTGGGGAACGATTGGTTTTTTTCAATTTGATCTTGTCAATGCCCTCCTCGGAGGGATCAGTCCGCTCCCTCCAAGAATCGTCTATGCACTGGTCGGACTCAGCGGCCTGTACTGCATCACGCTCTTATTCGTACCGAATCGCGAATATGAGAGAGAAGGACGGATCCAGCATAATCCTTAACGAGTCGGCAAAATTACTCAATAAGTCCAACAAGAAAAAGGAACCGAGTATATCTCGGTTCCTTTTTCTTGTAGAGCTTTAGCCTGCGTTTACAATGGCGACAGGACATAGGTGTACAGTCTTTTATTCAGCAGGTTGCCGGGCGGGGATTTTTTGGTATTTTTCCCTTGATTCTTTGTAATACCTGTTAAGTTTCCTAAGATTAACCGTCCACAGGTAAATGATATACGGTAAAAACAGCGTAAGCAGAATTGGAATTTCCGACATCAGAATAAAGTCAAAAAAACCGTGAAGCAGGATAGGAACATATAAGGATTTTCTGAGGTAAGCTCTTTCAAGATGAGGATGATTGGAGAACTTTGCCAGGGAAAGGTAGTATCCCATCGTCACACCAAGTAGCACGTGGGTCGGCACTGAGAATATTCCTCTGGAAAGGCCTACATACGGGTTGGCTGAAAAGTTTACAAGGACATACATGATGTTCTCGACTGTTGCGAAACCCAACGCGGCAAATACGGCATAGACAATCCCGTCCAGCTTTTCATTAAATGCCGGATTCCGATAGACTGTCCGCAGGACAACTGCCCTTTTGAAAAATTCTTCGGTCAGTCCGGCAACGACGAAGGCATTGAAAAAAGCTGCCGCTACCCCGGCAAAGATGTTCAGGGACGTCAGGAATTTTTCAAACAGCACGATCGGGATGACTGCCAGCGCACCCAGGATAAACACTTTTATAAGAAGATGCAAAGGCTCTTTATCGAAACGGTCGGTATAATAGACTGCCAGGCCCAGGGCAATTACAGGAGTAAGTGCAATTACCAATATTCGCAGATCGAATAGCAAAAGATCACATCCTTTTCTGTAAGTTTATCTCCTGTGAAGTACATCTTCAACAGCAAGCAGCTTGAATTATGTTAAGCTTTATTATTTGCAGCCGGAGCATCAAACATTCCTTATAAATTTTTTCATTTTTTCATTTTGGCGAGAGACGAATGGAGAGACGATTTTTTCATTTTTTCATTTGGTGAGCGGTCAAAGTAAATGCAACCTTTGACAGAGTAAATATAGTGGGGTTTCATTGAGTCTGTCAAAATACTGGGAATAACAGGTATAGTACCTGTTAAAAATAGCCGATTCA
>NZ_JAPDHR010000060.1:0-18357 GCF_030063005.1 Dehalobacter sp. | reverse complement strand
AAGATAACCATTGGTTGGTTTCAACCGGTTGACGAGGTATTTGGAAGAGTAATTTCCAGCACTATCTTTGCAATGGTAAGTTCCAGTTAGGGTTTGGCTGGACTGGAATTTAATTTTCCAATTCACGCGAAAAAAAAATGTAACAAAAAATAACTTAAATAAATAATATCATATTTGTGAGATTGTGCAATATTGACCTTTTCTCGATAAAACAGACACTCCAGAGTTAGTTTTTCTAATGAATTCTCAGAATTCCTCAATATTTCAATTTGGTAGCAGGAGACCGCCCTCGCCGGGTGGCATAAGGCCATTGTCATGGCCTTAGAACAAGAGGGTCTTAGTGTATCCTGGCTGTCAAGGGTCTTCGGCTTCGCCCCCGATGAACGAGCGTTGCTCGCCCTTAACAACGGCCAAACGACTTCGCTAAGCGACTCTTCGTTGATATTCATAGTATCTCTTTAAGAATTCAACTGGTGTTATGTTGCCCAATGCTTGGTGTCTTCGCTTTCGATTGTAGAAGCCTTCTATATACCAGAATATATCATTTCTTGCTTCTTTCAGGTCCTTGTACTTCCTGTGATGCAGCCTTTCTGATTTGATGGTACTGAAAAAGGTTTCTGCACAGGCGTTGTCGTAACAATTGCCTTTTCCGCTCATACAGCGGATAATTATTATCCGATTATATTTTGTATACATCAGAATAAACACTTGTTATTTCTAAAAAAGTGTGTTAACTTTTTGATATATTTTTATAGGTAAATTAAGCAAAGATGCTTATTCCTCGACCAAACGCTTTGAGGGTTAAGTTTGTTTTTGCTTTTTTTGCTTTTTGTGGTTATTTATCTATGTACCATTATTTAATATCTAAATCTGAAGGGAGATTTCGAAACAATGGATATCTTTGCAATGAACGTTTTTAACGATGCCGTCATGAGGGAACGGCTGCCCAAAGCAACTTACAAAGCTTTGAAGAAAACAATTGAGGACGGGAAAGCGCTGGATCCCGATGTCGCAGAAGTCGTTGCGAATGCAATGAAAGACTGGGCGATTGAAAAAGGGGCTACCCACTATACCCACTGGTTCCAGCCGATGACAGGACTCACTGCGGAGAAGCATGACTCGTTTATTTCTCCGACTGCCGACGGCAAAGTCATTATGGAATTTTCCGGCAAAGAACTGATCAAAGGCGAACCCGACGCATCTTCTTTCCCAAGCGGTGGCATTAGAGCCACGTTTGAGGCCAGAGGCTATACTGCCTGGGACTGCACCTCTCCGGCTTTTGCCAGAGAAGAAAAAAACGGCAACGTCACGCTGACGATTCCCACAGTATTCTATTCGTATACCGGTGAAGTTCTCGACAAAAAAATTCCGCTTTTGCGTTCTATGGAAGCACTCTCCAAACAAGCAGTAAGACTGTTAAGATTATTTGGCAATACGACAGCAACCCGTGTCATTTCTACGGTCGGACCCGAGCAGGAATACTTTCTGATTGATAAAAGTTTTTTTGATGCCAGAATGGATTTAGTCCTTACCGGCAGAACACTCTTTGGTGCTCCTCCGGCTAAGGGCCAGGAAATGGAAGACCACTACTTCGGCAGCATCAAAGAACGCATCGCCGCCTTTATGAAAGAATTGAATGAAGAACTCTGGAAGTTAGGTGTTTTGGCTAAAACGCAGCACAACGAAGTTGCTCCTGGTCAGTTTGAAATTGCCCCCATTTTCTCGACAACCAATGTTGCTACCGACCATAATCAACTGATCATGGATACTTTGAAAAAGGTTGCCTTGCATCATGATCTGGTCTGCCTGCTGCATGAGAAACCGTTTGCAGGCGTCAATGGTTCCGGGAAACACAATAACTGGTCCATGAGCACCAATGATGGACAGAATCTGCTTGATCCGGGAAATACCCCTCACGATAACGCTCAGTTCTTAACTTTCCTTTGTGCTGTCATTAAAGCTGTGGACGAATACTCCGAATTGCTCAGAGTGTCCGCCGCCAACCCTGGAAACGACCACCGTCTCGGTGCGAACGAAGCTCCCCCGGCGATCATTTCCATGTTCCTCGGCGACATGCTTTCGGATATTGTCGAACAAATCCAAAACAATGGCGGTGCTGTATCATCCAAACCAAACGGCACTTTGACAGTCGGCGTGTCCACGCTTCCGGAAATCCCGAAGGATAACTCAGACCGCAACCGGACTTCACCGTTTGCCTTTACCGGAAATAAATTTGAGTTCCGTATGGTTCCTTCCAGTGCATCCATCGCCGGCCCGAACATGGTCCTGAATACGATTGTCGCTGAAAGTATTTGCCAGATTGCCGATAAGCTTGAAAAGGCTGCCGATTTTAACAGCGAACTGCAGGCCCTCTTGAAAGAAATTCTGGTCAAACACAATCGTATCATCTTCAATGGCAACAACTATTCCGAAGACTGGGTCGTAGAAGCAGAAAAACGCGGTCTGCCGAACATCAAATCCATGGTGGAAGCTTTGGAGCACTTCATTGACGAGAAGAATGTCAATGCGTTCGAGAAACACGGTGTATTGAGCAAACAGGAAGTTCATTCCCGTTACGAGATTTTGCTGGAGCAATACAGCAAAACGATCAATATCGAAGCCAAAACGATGATTGATATGGCTAACAGGCTTATTCTTCCCGCAGCTGCAAAATATGCAACTGACCTGGCCGGTTCCGTACAAAGCGTTAAAGCTGCCGTGGCTTCTGCGGATACCTCGGCTCAGGAAGAAGTCATCAAAGAAGTATCTTCGGCTTTAGGTTCCTTTAAAGCCAAAACTGTGGCTTTGGAAAAAGCTGTTTTGGGCGCGGCTGACGTTGAAGATGTCCATGCCAATGCGGTTTACTACCGTGATATCGTCTTTGCCGCGATGAATGAATTGAGGATCTATGGGGATAAGCTTGAAACACTTGTTGACGCGGAGCTTTGGCCGCTGCCGACTTATGTGGAAATGCTGTTCATCATTTAATCCATACCCTTCAGAAAAATAGCAGAGGAGAGGGCACCAGCCCTCTCCTCTGCTATTTTATTACATTCTCATCGTCATTTCTCTATCCCGCATCAGCTTTGCAGGCCATTTACTGTTTTGAGTTCTTATCGCCTGCCGGCCCAAAATCCTCCGCGGAAATTCTTAGGTTCCTGGAAGAATATAAACGCACTTGGGCAGGAATCATTAACAATATTCAAAAGTTCTTTTTGCCGATTTCTTTTGGCCAGAACCAACATCAGGAGGCGTTTCCCGTCGCGGCCTTCCCCGGTCCAGGTCGTAACGCCAAATCCTTTCTTACGCAATAATTTGGGAAGCGTCTCATCGAGCGAATCAACAATGACCTCGGCAGTCATGTACCCGAGAGCAAGTCTTTCCTCGATCCTGCTTCCCAGATACACTCCGATACCATAGCCGATGCAATATGCTGCGATGTTCCAGTAACTGTCCAGGTTTTTCAGAATAATAGACAATCCGGCAATGTACACGAGCACTTCGATCATGGACAGCATGGAAGCATACTCCTTTAAGCCCTTGATCACAAGGATAAACCGTACCGTTGTCAGTGATACGTACGTAATATTAATAGCCATGATCATCAGAGCAAACAGGACTACTTGGCTCATTCTTATCACCAATCTTCTTTTTTCGGCTGGATCATTCTTTGATATTATTATGATCCATTTTAGCGTAATTCTACTATGCTGTTCCAAATTTTTCTGAATTGCTGTCTCACTCACATTGCCGATTATCTCCTGCGTATTACAAAAATACCTGTATATGTAAAGAAATGAATAAAATATGCTAAGGAACGCACAATAATGACGAACTGGCAAAAGACTGGCTTTTTTTCATTCAGCAAGCCAATATTCTATATCGGGAGGGGAAAATATTGAAAAAGGGCAGCTATTATGACTGGGCCCGCCAGAAAGGAATATCCCGGCGGGACTTTTTAAGGTTCTGTGCCATGACTGCAGCAATGCTGGGACTCGATGCAACCGCTGTCCCCAGAATTGTGGAAGCTTTGGAAAACAAGTCACGCCCACCTGTCATTTATCTAAATCTGCAGGAATGCACCTGCTGCGGCGAGTCTTTCATCAGGTCCGCCCACCCTTTGTTTTCGGACCTGATCTTCAATATGATTTCCCTTGATTATATGGAGACGCTGCAGGCCGCAGCCGGAACACAGGCAGAGTCTGTCCGTCTAAAAACAATGCAGGAACATTACGGGGAATATATTCTGGTAGTCGAAGGCAGTGCCACACTGGCAGAGGGCGGCATTTACTGTACCATCGGCGGAATGACTGCCAACCAGCTCCTGAAGGAATGTGCAGGCGGAGCAGCTGCCGTGATAGCGTATGGCTCCTGTGCGACCAACGCCTGTGTCCAGGGGGCACACCCCAATCCAACACAGGCTGTACCGATTCGGAGAATTGTCAAGAACAAGCCTGTCATTGACGTTCCCGGATGTCCGCCCATTGCTGAAGTCATCACCGGTACAATCGTTCATTACCTGACATTTGGGAAAATCCCGGAATTAACGAGCCTGGGCCGTCCTAAAGCCTTTTACTCCAAACGTGTCCATGATGGCTGCACCCGCCGGGCCTTTTTTGATGCCGGCCAGTTTGTGGAGCGCTTCGATGACGAAGGTGCCAGAAAAGGATGGTGCTTGTATAAAGTTGGCTGCAAAGGCCCAGTTGCTTATAATGCCTGCGCCGTAACGGAATGGAATGACGGAGTCAGCTTTCCTGTTAAATCAGGACACCCTTGTATGGCCTGTTCCGAGAATAATTGGTATGATTCCAGCACGCCTTTTTATACTCACCTGGCTGAGATCCCCAATGAGGCCATCGGCGGCAACCCTGACCATATCGGTCTTGCCGCTTTAGGTGTAGCCGGTCTGGGTGTTGTTGCCCATGGGGGAATTACGGCCGCTGCTAAAGGGCGTGGGAAAAAGAACCACCCGGCCGGAAGTACGGATACTGAACAAAAAAGACAAGTAACTAAGAAGACAAATCATAAAGAAGACTAATGCAGAAAGGTTTTGAATCTCAATGACAACAAGAATTGTTGTGGATCCTGTCACCCGGATCGAAGGTCATTTACGCATTGAAGCCATTGTTGACGGTACAAAGATCAGTGATGCCGTCAGCTCAGGAACAACATTTAGAGGAATTGAGAAGATTGTCGAAAACAGGGATCCACGTGATGTCTGGGCGTTCGTCCAACGGATTTGCGGTGTTTGCACGCACATCCATGCGATTGCTTCCGTGCGGGCAGTGGAAGATGCCTTGGATTATCCGATCCCCAAAAATGCCAATTACATACGCAATATCATGACGCTGACCCAATTTACCCAGGATCATGTGATTCATTTTTATCATTTGCATGGTTTTGACTGGATTGATGTCTTAAGCGCATTAAAGGCTGATCCTAAAGCAACAAGCAGTCTGGCCATGTCCATCTCCTCGTGGCCTAATTCTTCGGAGGGTTACTTCAGGGATGTGCAAAACAAAGTTAAGAATATTGTCCAAAGCGGCCAGCTTGGTATTTTTGCCAATGCTTACTGGGGTCATCCCGCTTATCGCTTGCCTCCGGAAGCCAATCTAATGGGAGTCGCGCATTACCTGGAAGCATTAAGTTGGCAAAAAGAAATTGCTAAAGTCCATACCGTGTTCGGAGGGAAAAACCCGCACCCGAACTATCTGGTCGGCGGGCATGCTTCGAGCATCAACCTTGATGATGTCCATGTTCTGAATATGGAACGCCTGAATCTTGTGAAAACGAAGATCGATGAAGCCCAAACGTTTGTCAACCAGGTCCTTATTCCAGATATTCTAGCCATTGCTGGCTTTTACAAAAAAGACCTTTGGGGAGGCGGAATCGGCAACTTCCTGGCCTACGGTGGTGTACCGCTCGTCGATATCCACGAGCCGGACAGTTATCTGTTCCCTCGCGGGATTGTCCTGAACAGAGATTTAAGCAAAGTCTATGATCTTGATCTAAAGGATCCAAGCCATATTCAGGAATTTGTATCTCACTCGTGGTATCAATACGCGGATAAGGATTCCGGGCTTCACCCCTGGCAGGGGCGGACGGATCCAGCATATGACGGGCCCAAACCACCTTATCACAATTTGGATGAATCAAAAAAATACAGCTGGATCAAAACACCGCGCTGGCAGGGCCATGCGATGGAAGTCGGCCCGCTGTCCCGCTTCGTGGTTGCTTATGCCAAGGGCAATAAGGAAATCAAGGAAATGGTCGACAGCTCCCTGCGGAAACTGGACCTTCCGCTCAACGCTTTGTTTTCAACGCTCGGACGAACGCTGGCCAGAGCACTGGAAGCAAAATTTTGCGTCGATCAACTTGCCGGTTTTTATGCGGACCTAATCGCTAATATTAAAGCCGGTGACACACAAACCTTCAATCCTGAAAAATGGGAACCGAGCCGCTGGCCGGCAGAAGCGCAGGGTGTCGGCTGGGCTGAGGCCCCGCGAGGAGCCCTGGCTCACTGGATTAAAATCCGCGGCGGCAAGGTAGAAAGCTATCAGGCGGTTGTGCCGACAACCTGGAATGCCTCACCGCGGGATGCTACAGGACAAAAAGGTCCTTATGAGGCGTCGCTGCTCGACACACCGGTCGCTGCTACCGACCAGCCCCTGGAACTGCTCCGGACCATTCACTCATTTGACCCCTGCATCGCCTGCGCGGCACACCTGATAACACCACAAGGAAAACTATTGCTAGAGAAAATCTAGGGGCCACAATATCTGCGTGCCATGGTGACGCTAGCATATATTCTAAGTGATATGGAGGGATTACGATTGGCCTTATCCAAAGAAAAGAAAAGTTCCGCTCCGATGCCGCAGCGCAGACCGGTATACGTCTGGCAATTTCCTGTCCGGATGTTTCACTGGATAAATGCAGCCGCTGTCACCGTACTCTTTCTTACAGGTCTGTATATTGGAAATCCTGTCTTTATAACCGCCGGAGAAGCTTTCCAGCAGTTTTTAATGGGATCAGTTCGCTACTGGCATGGAATAGCCGCTTTTATCTTTACGGCCAATCTGTTATTCCGCCTCTATTGGTTCTGGGCAGGCAATGCGTATGCCAAGATACGTTTCTGGCAGAAGGCTTTTTGGCAGGACCTCAAGTCAACAGTCCGCTACTATTTATTTATGAGAGGAGAACATCAGGGACATCTCGGGCATAATGCCCTGGCCCAGCTATCTTATCTTCTTTTCATCTGGATCGGAAGTTTTTTCATGATTATAACCGGTTTTGCTATGCGGATAGGCACCAATCCGGACGGTATATCCGGAAAGTTGTTTTCCTGGGTTATTCCGGCTTTTCACAACGAGAATCTGGTTAGAATGAGTCATCATCTTGTCGCTTGGGGCTATGTGGTTTTTTTGTTGATTCACCTCTACCTTGTATTCAGACAGGATCTTCTGGATGATGATGCTACTACCTCATCCATGATCAATGGGTATAAATATGAATTGCCCTCTACTATCGGCGCTGAAGAAGTCCATACCCCTGAATATGTTGTACTCCAGAAGGGGGATTAACTTGAATTTCGAGCCCAAACAGGTCTTTTATGAACCCGAAGCCCTGAATTATCCACTTGGGAAGAAGCTTGTTGATTATTTTCGGCAAATCAAGATTCCGGTCAAAGCAACAAGTTCTCACAACAGAATAACCGGTCTGAGCGGAGATACTGCTGCCAAAACCTATTTTGAAGCCAAAAAAACATTGGTGATCGGTGTTAAACGCGGAAAAACGTTTCAAACCTGCAAACCCTCAGCTCATTATCAGCTGCCGCTGACCACAAGCTGTCCCGGGATGTGCGAATATTGTTATTTAGCCACGACGCTGGGTGCAAGACCGTACATCCGCATCTATGTTAATATAAATGAACTGCTTGAAAAAGCCCAAACTTTAATCCAGGAACGTTTACCCGAGATCACTTATTTCGAAGGAGCCGCAGTGTCCGACCCAATCCCGATGGAACAATATACAGGCAGTCTGAGAAAAAGCATTGAATTTTTTGGAAGGCAGCCTCAAGGCCGGTTCCGCTTTGTCACAAAATTCACTGACGTTGATAGCCTTTTGAATCTGGAACATCACGGTCATACCCGGTTTCGTTTCAGCCTGAATTGCGAGGAAATCATCAGAAATTATGAGCATGGGACACCATCCGCTGAAAATAGAATAAAGGCAGCCGGAAAAGTACTTCGCGCCGGCTACCCTTTGGGTTTTATTATTGCCCCGATTATCAGATTTGAGAACTGGATGGATCAATACGAAAAGCTCTTTGCTGACCTGGCAGAGCAGTTAAAAGCCGCTTCTCCGGCAAACTTTTCTCCTGCAGCGCTTACTTTTGAATTTATCACACATCGTTTTTCTTCCCGAGCCAAGTCCAATATTTTAAATATCTATCCGCAGACAAGCCTACCGATGGATGAAGCTTCGCGCAAATTTAAATTCGGGCAGTTCGGCTACGGAAAATATGTCTACCCACCCGTTGAAATGGAGGAAATAAAGACTTCCTTTCTGGCGTTTATGAACCGTCATTTCCCGGGAGCAAAAGCCAAATACTTTATTTAGCTTTTCGGCTATTGTACCGTCCATGGCACTCATCGTTCCTTGCCAGTATGCTGGTATTCGGCATACCATCTTTTAATGGCCTGCTTGCTTTGCTCGCTCGGGTAATAATTCTTGTTTTCATCATCTTTGCCCACAGCAAAAACAGAAAAACCAAGATGCCAGGTTTCTTTTTCAAACACTT
Source organism: Dehalobacter sp. (assembly GCF_030063005.1). NCBI lineage: Bacteria > Bacillati > Bacillota > Clostridia > Eubacteriales > Desulfitobacteriaceae > Dehalobacter > Dehalobacter sp. The sequence continues at coordinate 9,557 of NZ_JAPDHR010000060.1, read as the reverse complement.
GCTGATAAGCCAGAAAGCAATTTGCCTGCTCCTGGTTATTGATAATGTCCGACGGCAAAGGGTTCCAGGGATGAACTGCGGCACCGCTTCTTTTTGGGAAACCCAATTCACCAAAGAATACAGGTTTGTTCCATTTTGCAGACAGCTGCTTTAATTCATCATAGATATTCTGGTTTCGGTCAAAAATCCGGGTCTTATAGATCGAGCTTACAAGGTTATCTACCGTATTGGTCTCCTGGTCGGTCAATTCAAAATAAGCTGCTACAGAGATAAAATCCACTTTTCCAAGAACCGGATTATTTAATTTGGCAATGTAGGTATCGTACGCCAAATTCTGCCCGGCATTCCATTCAGCTGTATACCACCAGTTTGTCCGGTAAGTCATTTTGCCCTGGTATCCGGCCCTGACAAAATCCGCGACATCGGTCCAATAACCGCATTGATCCTCGAATTGATCAAAGTTGGAACCGATACATAGGGCGTAGACTTTATTCGGCTTAGCCACATCACGGATGAGTTCGGCAAGGACGACCTGTTTCCAGTTCCAGAACCATTGATTGATATTATCCGGCTTGAGATCCGTCTCATATTTCTCACCGTTTTGAATATACGGATAAGGTTCCAGGATGACGTTAATTCCTTTATATCTTAAGCGTTTAATCAGCCAGACCGCTTTCTTTTCGCTTTCCGCATTGATACTCATCGTACTGGCTGTCAACGACGGAATATCAATTTGAACAGGGACATTCAGGGTATTCAGCCCAAGACTGTCTATATCGCTCAGAGCCTGTTCAATTGTATAATCTACAGACAGGTTTGCCGATTTTATCTTTTCCCCCCATGGGGTAATAATCCTGTTCTTTTCGTATTGGTAGCCAATATAGACAATATCCACCAGAACCAGTTTAATGATTAGCAACACCACAATAATGACACCTAATACAATCAGCGGGGTTTTATTTCTTTTGAGCGTATTCAGCAAATTGTTCAATATTCTGACCCTTCCTAAGAATAGTACATGTTAAATAGATTGATGATTAGAAGCGTAAAGATGAAAAGCTTATACTTTCTAAATACTAAGAAAGACTGTCCGCGGAAGAATCTTTGAGCAGAAAATTGTAATTCTGTCTGAGGTATTCCGTCACCTTTTGGGCAATGACCTTATGCCCGTCTTCATTCGGATGGATCCCATCAATACAAAGCAATTGAGTAAAATCCGGTGTCTTCAGAAAAGCACCTCTTACATCGATCCATTTTGTCTTGGTTTCCTCTGCAATGTTCACAATCATGGAGTTGTAGCGTTCCTGCCACCAGTATATCTTTGTAACGCTTCCAAGCCAAATCAATATATTTTTCCCTATCTCATTACTGTTTTTGCTAATCCACTTGAAATACCGATCCGCGTCAAGCGGGGGAAGCGTCATCAACACCGGGATAATATTATTGTTTTTAAGCGAAATAATGGTATCTGTGAGCATTTTCCCGAAAGCGTTGAAATCCGTTTTGGGTTCATGCTCTGCCATTGGATCACTCGCAATCTGCATCCAGTCAAAGTCACAGTCATTGCCTCCAAATTCGATCAGTACAATATCCGGACGCGTTTTGGAGACATCCCGATTAAGGCGTTCAATGCCTTTTTTTATGGTATTACCAAATTTCGCAGCATTATAAACCATGCCCTTCAGGCTGTTCTGGACCAGAGAAACATAGTTTCTGTCCAATAACGAATATTTCCCCTGATCCTCGTTATAGATCACGCCTTTGGAAATGGAGTCTCCTACAATCAGAAATGTATAATTTTCTTTCAGTTCAGACTGATTGTTATCCATCAATTCACACCTTTCACAACGACTTGCTTAAAACTTCATAGGTATTACTTCAAAATTTTATAAGTATTTCAAAATTGCTTTCCAATGTGTCAGCTTTTCCTCAAATTTCATCGTATTGGCCGGACTGGTTGAGGGCAATAGCAGATAGGCAATGGAAGCAGACTCCAGACGGATTTTCCTCTTATATATATTAAAGCCCTTTGCTCCGTTAAATGCAAGTAATTCCAGATGTGGGTACTGAATAAATAAATTTTGAAAATCATTGACCTGTTCATTGACTATATTGCTATCGAGACTGCCTTCTCTGGAGCAGTTACAAATGACATCCCAAAGGGCAATTTTTCTGTCCAAAAGAAATTGTTTCCTGCTATCATAATCATCCATGGCATCCGCGGCATTAGACCATCCACGGGCATCGTCAAAAAGCGCATACATAATCCGCCAAAAGTGATTGTAAGGATGTACATAATATTTCTGCTCCCTCAACGATTGCACTCCCGGCATCGAGCCGAGGATCAATACCCGGGACTCCTGATTGATGACCGGTTCAAATGAATAGATGATTTCCATTTCCATATCAGTCCAAACTCCATTGTCTTGGATAAAAGAGTAATGGCGGCAGCTTGGTACGCTTGTCTCCCTTCGCCGTATTTAGCTGGGGCTGGGTCAGAAAAATACTATGGCTTAAATCAGTACCACTAAGGTCGGCATCGCGCAAATCCGCCCCGATCAAATCAGCTCCGCCCAGATCGCTCCCGCTGAGATCTGCGGCAATCAGACAGGCTCCTCTAAGGTTAGCCCCTCTGAGGTCCGTTTCCCGGAGATCTGCAGCAATCAGACTATTCCTGCGCTTAAAGGTCTTCAAAATCCCGGCCTGAATATTCCGCTCCTGACAAACAGAAACACGGACCAGTTCACTTGTTTGAAGCAGCAGGGTATTTACTTCGGTACGATATAAGGGTACATCCATTTTCAGAAGCTCACCCGGGCTGAGCAGTGTCAGCCGTTCCGTCTCTTCCCGCAGGGTACGAAGCGCCTCATGAACTGAATGAGCGGGCTGTAATGTCTCTGCTTCTGTCAAATACCAGAGTATCTCCTGAAGCTGCCGAATGACAAGGAAAACTTCAAACATTTGCTCCTGGAATTCCGGTGATCGCCGCCAGTCTCTGCCGCCGTAACTGAGCTTGGATACCTTTGGCCCTGCGCCAAAACAGTCAAATGCCATGCAGCCTTTCAGGCCCAGTCCCTGAAGATCTTGATATATACTGCAGCGAAAATTTTCCTGCAGCTTCCGACAGGGTTGACCGGCCTCTTTATCGTTTGGAAAGCCTTCCGAAGCTGAAAAATACAGCGCGGTGCAGCACAATCCGAAGCAGTTCTCACAGTCAGCTCTCAGACTGCGTCTCTGCTCAGCAAAAATGTCTATTGGTTCACGAATTCCAGACAATGTTTGATCCTCCAAAACAAAGAACATTTGATTTATCCCCAGAAATAATGCTTGAATAGTTTGTCTAATCTTTTTTGGCCTTTCTAAGAACCAGTTGAATATTCAGACGATCGGCTTCCGCTTTCAGCAAGCGGACGGCTTCTTCAGCACTGCCGTTGCAGTTGATCCGATCCATATGATGGATCTTATCCATCATATTATTCAGGACGGAAAGCGGCAGCAGGTTGACCGCCAGACAATAAAATCCCTTTGATTTGCCATCGTTGTAATTCGCGATCAGTTCGCCTAAAATTTTGTGTTTTTCTGTCAGTTCTTCAAGATAATTTTGAAGATCCATTTTAGCTTTGGCCTGGTCCTGCAATACATTTTGATAGGATATAAAGGAATCGGCCTCGCTTGGAGCCTGATACCTCTCACATGGATAGACACTGCATTCAAAACAGTATTCAACATTTTGATGCTTTTTATTACAGGTAATTACGGCACAGGAAGGATGCTTCAAAAAAAAGTCCGGACCCCCGCAGCCGGGGCACTTTGAAGAACCGTCCGTATGAAAGCGCGGACAGAGACAGCAATTCAATCCGCATAATGAAAAGTCGGCGCATTTCCGCCTGTATTCTTTACTTACCATTGATTTGACCATCGCATACATCTCCTGATAGCAATGTTTGATAAAAATCAGAGTTCAACCCGTGCAGAACAGTTCTCCGCAACTCTGTACTTCACGATCTTGCTTATTAACGCATACGGAATAGGCTTATTTAACGGGAATTGTACCGATCCACACGCGTATAAACATCATTAATTAGTTATACGAATTTAAGCGGATTCCTCTGCTAAACCAAGAAACATTGATCATTTGGCGCCAAAATAAAGAATATTTTTTCGAATAACCCCTGTAGAACCTGAAAGGGATGTGCTACAATAGTTCTGTGACCGAAATATCAATCGAATAGGGATACAGGAGCAACGACAATGGCAAACTTGGTGAAAGCCAGGGACGCAAAGCTATGGGTCTTCCAGAATAATTCTGATGACTGCCAGGCTACCGAATCCGCTCAGGTTTGTTTTGAATGTCGCCATGCAATCTGCTGGTGATTTTTTTGTTGCTTCAGCTAGCACTGATTTATCGGAAAGGAAGATTACAATTGCGTCAGGTAAGTGTAAACCGGCTTCAAAAGGGAGACGTGTTGGGACGAACCATTTTCTCGCATAACGGCCGTTCATTGCTTGGGAAAGGAGTCACGCTGACCCAGCCATATATCGACCGGTTAAAAGAACTGGGCATTAGTATTGTCTATGTGGACGATGACGAAACGAAGGATATCGTTATTGAGGATGTTATTTCCGAGGAAAACAGGCGGGAGGCAATGAACTCCATTGAACATTCAGCGGAAGCGGTACGAATCGGTAAAGATCTCAATGGTTTTCAGGTAAAAAAGACAGTAAACAACATCATCGGGGACGTCCTGTTTCAAGAAAAGATATTTCTGAGCCTGACAGATATGCGGAGCTATGACAATCAAGTTTATGCGCATTCAGTCAGTGTTTGTGTCCTTGCGACCATTTTGGGCAAAGCTTTGGGACTGGATAAAGATACCCTGGAGGCGCTGGCGGTAGGGGCTTTGCTTCACGATATCGGGACTGTCAAGCTGCCAAATGAGCTTGTCGCCAAACGTGAGGCCTTTACTCCGAAGGAAAATGACCTATATAAGATGCATACTGTACATGGATTTGAAATACTTCGGAACAAACCGGAATTGAACTTATTGAGTGCGCATATTGCTTTGCAGCATCACGAATGGTTGAACGGAAACGGCTATCCCCGGAAGCTGTCCGGCCGGCATCTCCATGTCCTGGCTCAAATCGTAGGGCTGGCTGACTTCTATGATAATCTGGTCAATGATGGCCCGGGCCACTCCCGGATCGTCCCGCATGAAGCCTGTGAAATTGTAATGGGATGTGCAAACAAACTATTCTCCCAGCAGTTGGTTGTAACGTTCTTAAAGCATGTTGCGGCCTATCCGACCGGCTGTACCGTTAAGCTCAATACAGGTGAAGTTGGGATTGTGGTTGACCAGAATAAAAGTTTGCCGATGCGCCCAATTATCAGGATATTAATCGCTGACAAAGGGCTGGCCCATGTCCGGGCTAAGGAATATAACCTTGTCGAAGATCTTACAACCTTTATTGTTTCCATTGTAGAGTGAAGCTGATCCATTTCTTGAAAAAAAAACGCCGGCTCAAATGTTTTTTGAGCCGGCTAACCTATTATTTCGGAAGTTTTCCAAACACCTTCAATACGCACCGGTGGAATGAATGAGGAAACGATGGTTCTGCAAACATTAGGACGCATTGGTCATGGATGACGTTTATCTGATTTTCCGTACAATAGTCTATAGCCTCTTTAGATTCAGCCCCCTGTTGAATCCAGATATGCTTGACTCCAGCTTCTACCGCGTCCCTAACGACCTTATTGGTTTGGTCCGGAGGGACGACGATCACTGCGCCGTCGGCTTTCTGCGGTAAAGACTGAAGGTTCTCATAGCAGATCTCGCCGTCAATACTGTCCATATTGGGATTTACGGCAAAAACATTATACCCTCTCTTCTTTAACGTTCTATACAGCCTACGCGAGAACTTCTTTTCGGATCTGGATACCCCGACCACCGCTAAAGTACGCTGGTCTAGAAAATCATTGACTGAGCTCATTGTCGTCAAAAAAATGACCCCCTTTATTAAATTATTGTTTACTTTCTTGGTGATGTGGCTAATTCCTTCTTCCAATATTTATTTTCTGTGAAAACTATTTTCAGTTCCCTATCGCATTAATAAACAGGCTCTTATTTCCTTGCTAATATTCATGATGAACAGGCGTCATCACTACATGTAAAAGCTTGCAATAATCTGGGCTGCCGGCAAAAACAGCACTTGCCCCAATAATGTGCCAATTAGTTTTGTAGCAATAAGCATAACGACCAATGCTTTCACATCAGCATACGGCCTTATTCCTTTCAATGCCTGGTCTGTAATAATTGCCGATTTTGGGTCGATAAAAAAAGTGAGTAGAATACTTGCCATGCCATTAATGATTCCTGATGAAGCTGCTGCTGCTAGTGCTGCTTGCTCCGGAACCAGAAGAGCTGAGTAATTAGCGGCAAGGACCCCAATGGTATATATACCTGTAACCATAATATTGATAACAAGTAACCTTTTGGGTATCTCTCTATACCTTAGTCTTTCCAGCATTGTCTTCGAAGGCCGTACAGCACTTTTTACAATTCGCTTGATATTATTTGCCTGCAGGGCCTCGACAACTAAGGAAGGTACAGAACCGGCTAATTCTAAACGTTTGACAGCAACTTCAAATATCTTTAAAAATGTAGGTATGAGCAGGATTCCAAATAGGGTCCCCGCTGTCGCAGCAAAAATAACCGACCGCAAATCACTGATCGGGTTCAGTCCTTGCGCTATACTAAAACTAACAATGCTTGCAATTAACGGTCCCTGAAACATGTTGGCTGTCCGTGAAACAAGAACAAACATGTTGAAAAGTGAAAAAGATAAAGCAACCTGTCCACTCTTTACGGAATTCAAGCGTACAGAGTAGGCCAGGGTATCGACAATATGAATGACAACTGTAAGAATCATTAATTCTATTAGCATCTTTTCCATTTACTGCAATCCATACGTTTTCAAAAGAATTAATATTGTATGATTGGTCATTTTATTCGTCAGCAGTTGCTTGAATTTTACTGAATTCGTTTTGCCTTCAAATCTTAGCTTTTCTAATCCCATAGAGATTTCACTTTGTTTGAATATCAAATCATCATAAAAATTTTCGAACTTTGCCAGTTTGTTAATGGCTTCCCCAGAATAACCGTTTGCATCATGCTGTATTTGAAAATCGTCCACAATAAAAAGACCATTGCTTTCTAATGCTTTTGTTAATCTCTCCATGTGATTACTCCTTGTATAAATATTTACATGGTTATGATTGTTATTTCTGGGTATTTTGACAAATTCCTTCTTGACTCAATCTTGACTCAATTTTTTGTAAAGTCCAATGCAGATTGTACATCAAATAAGCAGCTGCCGTTTAGGAAAAGCTTGATATGCACTTCACACCCATTTTTTCCATATCCTTTAGAAGACGATTCGGTTCAGCCAAGTGCCCCATCATCCAAAGTCCAGGCTTACGGGCAGAGCCATCCAAGTATTGCAATAAAGTTGCAACAACAGGGATAGCTGTTAATTCGTAACCATCGGGATGAGAAACGCTGACGTGGGGTTGAATCATCTGTCCATCCTTAGATCCAGATGCCCTAACCAGAAGTTCAACCCGATATGGCGGTTTGTGAAAAGTGCCCATGCTCCACCATAAAAGCTTGCCAATGGATCTGACAGCGTTTGGCATGATCTTTAGCCACATCCAGACGATTGACATCGTCACCCAGTCTGTCACCCAGTGTGACTCCGATATATAAAAGCCAAGATTCTTGAGTGACGGGTACAACTCCGGCAGCGGCTGCAATTCTTCAAAGAACATCGAATAGCACCGTTTCAATCCGATGTCGCTCCCAAAATCTATTTTACGTATTTCATACGAGCTTTTTTTCGTCCATTGTCCATTCTTATAGACCTGAGCCTGATATTCCTTGAAACACTCAACCAATTCGTCAACTGCTTCGGTATAAGGAAGATCTTTCCCCATATTAAGATAGCCAGCTGTTATGGCGCTTTCAATCGAGTCCATATGGGTGGCCATGTAACGAACCAGTGCGGAAGGAAGCCCAGGATGAAACCCGGCCTCCGTGATAAAAGTTCTTCCAGCGCTTTTGATTTCTGTAGCAAGGGACTGCAAATAAGCAAATTTCTTAGAGCCAAGCTGCACATCGAGATAATCAATTCCAGCCTGAAGCGCAGCCTGGGCCACGATTTCGGTATAGGAAGTCGTGGGGGCTGCGACCACAACGATAGACTGGTCTTTAAACGCTGTTCGTAAGGATTCCGCTTCTGATGCGTTTGCATAAACAGCCGATGCACGTAAACCGGGGTACTGTTGATTCAGCTCATCAATAAATACCTGTGCCTTGTCGGGATATCGTGTCCCAATTGTAACGGTAGCTTCGGAATACTCCAATAGATGACGCGATATCAATCTGCCAGTTTGACCTGTCCCACCTAGGATAAGGATTTTAGACATCAGTTCCTCTTCCTTTCTTTTGGCCAGTACTTTCACTTTTAAGTGAAAACTCCAAAAGCTAGTCCCTTACAAATCTCGCATGGTCTGTCACCTAACTCGTCCTTACGTCGCCTTCAGCGGCATCTATGATAATGAAAAGGGACCATACCCCTATTGTATCCTAAGCTTACACTATCTTCCATTATTTTTTTCTTTGATGTATTAATATCATCCTCCAAGTGGCGGGAACCGGCTGTCATCGGAAGTCGGTAGATTTACACATTCACTCAAATGACAACTCCATACACGCACTTCCCTGTCCTACTTTTCATAACTTATAAAGGAGGTGGGGAAATGTCTACTGAAATACAACAATCAAGTCCAGTTACTCGTTGTGTGACTCGGATTGAAAGTGTTGAAGATTATTTAAGAGCTGTAGATTATGCATTCCAAAAGATCTGCCCTGCGGGGGGGAGATGTGAATTATGGTACCGTGGTCAAAACCAACCGGCAAACCAAAACGCATTCAATTTAGAACCCAGCATCACACGAAGAGGGCGCAATCCCCAAATGGAAATTATCTATCTATCTAAGTTCAAATCTTATGCTATTCCTTTCGTACAGGAGCTGCCCTCTTTTCCCATTCCGAATGGTCCGGCAGCTTATTGGCACTGGCTCTTTATGATGCAACATTACGGAGTACCAACCCGACTATTGGATTGGAGCCGAGATGCGCTTACTGCCCTTTTCTTTGCATTGGATGGTCGGGGTGCTAACGATGTTGGCAAAGATGCTGCAGTTTGGATTCTAAATCCCGTTCTGCTCAATGAAGCATTCTCATTTCATAGCTTTGTTAAAGCTGGCTATATTCCCAATGTAGATGAGAAGATCGTTGATCTCTACTTTGGGCCGAACGCTGAAATCCTTGCCAATAAGAAGCCTGCCGCTGTCATCGGCCCCTTGAACAATCGTAAGCGTAAACTCTAGCGGCGTAAAAAAGAGCCCGCCGTAACCAGCAGGCTCGCGTCATATAAAAATCATTCGTCGCATTTGCTCTTAGCATACGGTACTCGGCAATGCTCAGGAGCATTTGCCG
>NZ_JAPDHR010000059.1:0-18695 GCF_030063005.1 Dehalobacter sp. | reverse complement strand
ACTCCCCCATGGGGGAGTGAAGAAAAAGGAGACTTTCGATTGTAAGACTTAATGCCACTATTCTGTTTGAAGATTTAAATGCAATCACCCAGTAATGTATAGGTTGCATTTACAAAGTCAATTGAGGATTTTTTCATTTTCCCACATTTTTGATTAATTTACCCTTAACAAATTATTTTTCTTATGTTATACTGTTAAAGCTTATGGGTTACCAAACATGCCGATGTGGCTCAGGGGTAGAGCAGCTCACTCGTAATGAGCAGGTCGTCGGTTCGATTCCGACCATCGGCTCCACTAGAAACAAGACCTCTAGGGTTTTTCCTTGGAGGTTGTTTTTGTGTTTGTATGCGTATTGTGTGTCAGAAAAATTTACAATTTATTAATAGTTTTTACTCAGTTTTACAAATTGACCTTTGAAGTTGACCTTTTTTACTTGTGCATCAAAACCTGCACCAAAACGCAAGACTTTTTAATAAAGTTTATGCATGTACTATTTTAGCGCAAAATACCATTGATTACCAAGGTCCATGCAGGTTTTGATAGTTTTCAGCAGCCCCTATTTTGCTAATTGCTAAAATAAGCAGCAGGTAGAACGAATCTGGATGCTTTTTTAATATCCGAATTTATTCTAAATGTCATCCTTTTGGCTCCTGCTTCGGAATGCTCCTATGTCCCGATCAGTGAGCCGGTATTGTGACTTCTCAAAATTGAAGTTCAGATCGAAGGACTTTAGTTTTCCGCATCGATCTTCAATATTCTGTACGATTTTTGTAGTAGTTTCGCTCAACATAAGACATAGATCGTCTTTTGTAAATCCATTTTTTCTGATTATCATTTTGCAGCCCTTTACTAATATATTTATAGACAGAGTTTCCTGTGAAAGTGGTAATCGTCTATGTGGATAGGCATAATATACATTGGTAATATTTGGGTTGCAACCATGTTAAATATGCATGCGTTTGGCTAGTTCTGCCTTGATATTTTCCCCTTGAAAGATCAGGATCGCAGAGAGGAATATGATGCTGACGGCAACAGAGATTACGGAAGGGTATAGCACATGAATCCAGTCAAACAAGAGGAATATTACCGGAATGATGCCGAGAAGACCATCTAACAGAAAATAAGTAATGTAATCTCTGGCCCTGAGCTTCATAATTTTCGCCGTTACATACAGCACAAACATGGCGGAGACAAACAAAATAGGAACAACAAAGTCTAGGGACCAGCCCCGCCAGCCGGTTCCCCAGTCCCAGATAACACTGAGAAAAGATAAAATGGTTACCTGCCACATGATATTCTTGGTAATGTGATGCCTTTTCTTGATGACGATAATTAAACTCAGCCACATGCTGATGAGGCCGAATAAAGCAAAAACAGGCCAGTTTATACTCGAGGGGAATAACGCATAGACCATAAAACTGACGACCAGAGCAACGACAGAGGCAAAGATCATAATCCGCAAGGCCAGATGCCGTTCATAGAAAGGAGGAACCACCGGATAGATTTCCTGCTGATCGTAGGCACCATCGTGTCCCGGCAGAATATTTCCGCATAGGGGACAATTTCTTTTATTGCCGCGTATGCGGACCTGGCAATGACTGCAATATTGCATAAAGATGATCCTCTCTGTTAACTCGATTAAAGATTGCATGTAATTTCAATGTCGATGCCGTTTTCCGAAAGGAACTCAAAAAAAGTACGTTGAATTTCAGTTTCCCGGAAGGGTGAACTAAAACTTACAGCCAGCCTGTCATTGTAGGAGCATATGCTGATATGAGGCATTCTGGCGCTGCTGCAAAGGCTAAACTGCCGAATATAGCGTTTGAATTCTTCTGGAAGCAAGATTTGACCAATATTCGTTATTGCCGCAGTGATCCCCCTGTCAGCAATTTTACTGGCCAGGCGCAGTGAATAATCCTTGAAAGGCAAAGGAATAATCCGGGTCAGAAGATTCTTTTCAATTGACATTAATTGATTTAAGCGTTGATTTAAGCTTTCTGCAGTAAGCTCTTTTCGGAAGTCCTCACTTACACCTCGAATCACGTCTTGAAAATCGGGGCTTTCTTGGCCAAAGGGATAACCAATATTCATCGTGCTGAAAAAATTTCTGGTTGTCTCAGATTGGAAAAAATTCCGCAAATTAATCGGGACGGACAAAACCACGGGATCATTCTTCGTGCGTACAGGCCTTTCTTTATGTAGGGCATAAATAAACAAGGCGGCAATAAAAACAGTCAAAGTAGCATTATATTTATGTGCTAATCCCAAAGCTTCCTTGGCAGACATCGAACCTTCGATTACTTTCACTTTGTTTTCATCCAGCCTGGTTCCACGGATGCGATAAGTCCGGGCTGTTTTCGCTTTGTTCGGGTTATCCATCAGCTTCAGAATATCCAGATCCCGGCCTTCAAAATACCTGCCGAAACTGTCATCCATTTTTTCGCTGATCGAGGCGTTTGGCTTGAATTCAGGGATTTGGTCCGCAAAGGCTTCCTTATGCCGCAGACGGATATAATGATAGACCAGGGTTTTCATGAACCAGAGCGCCCCAGTACCGTCAGATAAAGCATGAAAAATTTCCAGATTGATTCTGTTATGGTAATAGGACACACGGAAAAGCAAATTCTTTCTGTCATCAAGATAGATCGGCGCACAGACCGGATCAGACTCCCTTTCAACTACAGGATGTAGGTCGCTGGTCTGAAAATAATACCAGAATACGCCTTTCCTTAAGACGGATTTGTAAAACGGAAAATAATCCATCGTGATATTCAGGGCTTCCTGCAACATTTCAGGATCTACAGCGTTATAGAGTTCACAGGCGAGCCGGAATACTTTCGTGTCTTTATTGCTGCATGTTGCCGGAAAGATCTTAGAGGCATTATCCAGTCTAGTCCACTCAACGCTCTTTCGCTGTCTCATTCGATCACCTTTCTGATATCGTACTATGTTAACCCAAAAATTAGAATATTGAGAATCTGCTTGCCATCATATTATAATTTTTAGGTTGACAATGTACTGCCATCTAAAAAAGAATTAATCACCTTATAGCATGTGATGAGGTGCTCCGTGTTCCATGCCAGCGAGAAGAAACCATGAACAGCGTCTTTCATTCGATATATCCTGACATCGTTGCCGGATTCCCTCAGACGTATTCCATAAGCCTCCCCCTCATCGCGGAGTGGGTCAAATTCAGCCGTGATAATCAGTGTCTGGGGCTGATTCGATAAATCTTTAGCTAAGAGTGGTGCCGCGTAAGGGTTGTTGCGGTCTTCTTCTCTTTGGACATATAGATCCATATAATCCTGAATGCGTTTGGCAGTTAATATATAATCTGTACCATTTTCCCGTATAGACGGAAATGGAGAGCTTGGGCTATGATCAATATAGGTTGCGGGATAGATGAGTATTTGACGGGGGGGCAGAAATTCACCCCTGTCTCTGGCCATTAAAGACACGGCTGCTGCCAGATTGCCGCCCGCACTGTCCCCAATCAAGGTAATATCCTTGGGACTGCATTGCAGCAGATCATAGCGTAAGGATAACTCCCTGGCAACATGATAACATTCCTCAATGCCAGCTGGGAAGGGGTTTTCCGGCGCTAAAAGATAATCTACGGAAATAACCGTATGATTGGTCTGATCCGCCATTTTGGCACAGACATTGGTGTAGGAATCAATGTCTCCAGTAACCCAGCCTCCGCCGTGAAAGAAGATTAGAACTCTGGGGATTTCTTGGTTTTCAGGACGAAAAATGCGCACCGGGATTTCTCTTGAAGCAACAATGATCTTATGGTCCAATAAATTGTACAGCGGCTTAAAATATGGATGTACAACCTTCTGGACTTTCCGGTAGATCTTATAGGTCTTCTTAATATTTACATCCGGATAGGACAGTGCTTTTAAAAGCCTTTTTCTGAAGCGTTTCATTGAACGACCTCTCTTTCGCTGTGCTATCCTATCCTGATTCCATTATAATCGAAAAACGCAAGTTTATCGATTATAATTCCACATTTGCTAGCGGCAATTTGTTCCCTTATTTGATGCTTGTCCATATACTGATGAAGGGGGGATTGGAATGAATGATCCCTGGGATTTGAACCATCAGATAAGGACACAGCGTCTGGCCCTCCAAATAGCGAGGAATTTAGGTATTGTCAAGGAGGAACAATTAAAGCCAATTAGTATTGCTTCACGACTTCACGATATTGGGAAAATAAGCATCCCCTCAGACATTCTCCTGAAACCCGGAAAATTAACTGATTCAGAATTTGCGGTCATCCGGATGCATCCCGAAATTGGTTGGGCGGCAATATCTAGGGTCAATTTCCCATGGCCGATCGCTGAAATCATTCTTGAGCACCATGAAAATATGGATGGCTCGGGGTATCCCCGCGGTTTAAAGGGGCAGGAAATACGATTTGAAGCCAAAATTATCAGAGTCGCGGATACTATCGATGCGATGGCAAGTGATAGAGCATACAGGGCAGCCCAGTCGAAACAGGAAATCATTTCGGAGTTAAACCGCGGAAAAGGACTCATTTATTGCAAGGAGATCTGCGAAGCTGCGATAGCCTATCTGACAGCCGAATCATAATCGAAGAACAAAAAAATCCAAATAAATAATAATAATTAAAATGAAGAGAAAATAAGCCCAAAGAAATACCAGACAGCATGAATTATCTGGTTTTTTCTTTGGGCGAATCTTTTGCCGGGCAGCTGGTTCTTACTTGCTTTTTTTAAAAGCCAATAAGACCAGTTCTTCATTGTTAGCTTTGTATTGAGAATTCAGGGTTGATTCAGCTTGTTTGACCTGATTTAGCTGGGTCTGATCAAGTTGGGCAAAATCCATATGCATGACACTGTCCACGGCTTAAGACCTCCTTAAATTAAAAGCGGTGTTCATATAAGTCAATCCCGCCCAATATCATATGGGCTAGACCAAACCCGATGATTCCGGCACTGATTAGGGGATATACTTCCCTTTTGTTCATACCGTTTTTTTTCATATCTTTGACCCTTAAGGCAACACCGGCTGCTGTGACTGCAGTTCCTAATGCGCTGGGTATCAAGCCTTCCCGCATCGTCATTCCCTCCTAAATTAAAATTCTGTCTTTAGCTTTAACCAATTTAGCAAATTTTATTAGCTGTCTTTAAATGAAATTTTTTGACAATTGATAAAATCTCTAACTTAGATAGAAAAATACCCCTGCGTCCAGGGGTATTAGATAAGTTTGCGCCAAGTCTAATAAAATATGTATCTCAGCCTACTTTAGCATAATGAAATATTGATGGTCAATAGATTTTGCCAAGTACTGGGTAGGGTGAATAAAAAATATTTTACTAATTACAGAAAAAGGTATAAAATGGTACTTGTTGTAAATGCGCCCGGCTAGTCATTCCGGCTGTTTTCTGGTCCAGCGGTCGCTATCCCGGAGACGGTATTTTTCCATCATTCCTTCAAAGGATTTTTCAAGGTCTATCTGAAGCGAATTGGCCATACATATGATGATAAACAGAATGTCGGCCATTTCCAGCGCAAGATCACCCTCCTGCTCGGACGGTTTCTTGGGTTTTTCTCCGTAACGATGATTAACCTCTCTGGCCAGCTCGCCAACTTCTTCGATCAGCCGGAGCATCATCGAAGAGGGCTGCCAGTAACCCTCTTCAAATTGGGAAATCCAATTATCGACTTCTTTTTGCCAATCTTTGATATCCATCGCGAACAATACTCCCTTGCAGTTTATTGTAAGTTCAATTTTAAGGGAATTTTTTCTGTCAGGCAAGGAATTTAGGGATTAATGTAGAATCATGATCCATTGATCTATTTTTAAGGAGTGAGACAGTGGCATATCTGCAGACGTTTGCACAAATGGTTCAATGGAAAGATTTCGTAGATATTGTCGTTGTCGCGATCATTATCTATCAATTGCTTATGCTGATTAAAGGAACAAGGGCCGTCCAATTAATCAAGGGTCTTTTTGTGTTTATGGTCATTTCTTTGATTGCAAGGCAGCTTGGACTTACAACGCTGAACTGGATGGTGGAAAAAGTCTGGACCATGCTGGTGGTTGCGCTGCCTGTCGTTTTTCAGCCTGAGTTAAGAAGGACCCTGGAACAGATTGGTAGAGGTAAGTTTATTACCATGCACCCGGCGACAACCGGACCTGAGGAGTATAAGAAGCTGATCGAGGAAATTGTCAGGTGCAGTCAGGTTTTATCGCAAAGCCGCATTGGCGCTTTGATCGTCCTTGAAAAAACAACCGGGATTCAGGAATATGTTGAGACCGGTGTTAAAATTGATGGGGTTGTCTCTTCAGAGTTCCTGGTCAACCTATTTATTCCAAAGTCGCCGCTCCATGACGGCGCGGTGATTATCCGTGGGGACAGAGTTGCGGCTGCAGGCTGTTTTTTGCCTTTGACCCAGGATAACGGGCTGCAGAAGGATTTGGGGACCAGACACAGAGCTGCTTTAGGGCTTTCAGAAGTATCAGATGCGCTGGTTATTATCGTATCTGAAGAAACTGGTGTCGTTTCTACGGCCAAAAACAGCAGGCTCACTCGCTTCCTCGATGAAAAGAGCCTCCGCGATCTTTTAAAGAATGAGATACTGGTCGAAAAAGCTTCCGGGCACAATCTGTTCCGAAGAGGTGACAACAATGCCAATACGTGATATTTTACGGCGAAACCTTGGATATAAAGTGATCTCTCTGGTCCTGGCGATTGTTTTCTGGATATGGCTGACCAGCCAGAATAATTCCTCAATTTTTTCAAAGAATATTGATACCCGGCAGCTGGTGTTTTACAACCAGCCCTCCAATATTGGGATCATATCGCCGGTTCCGACGATTACGATCAGGATTGACAGTTCCTCCCAAGAAAGCAGTGTCAAAGACCTGGTTGCTTATGTCGACCTCAAAGACGCTGTAGCCGGGGAATCCACCTATGATGTTCAAATTAATGCACCGGAAGGTATAAAAGTTGAAGAAATCAGTCCGAAAACAGTGACATTAAAGCTGGATCGGCTTGAAGACAAGATTGTCAAGGTTCAGGCCAACGTTAAGGGTGAACCGGCTTCCGGCTATGTGGCAGGCGAACTGTTATTCACTCCTTCCGTGGTCAATGTACGGGGACCTGCGTCGGTCCTGGCCAACCTTACAAGCGTCACCGTCGATGTAGAATTTACAGATCTCACAGAGAGCAAAAGTGTGGTTAGGCCGGTCTACTTTACTGATAACCAAAATGCGGGGATTTTTGACGCGAATCCGTACCCCACACTGCAGGCTTTTCCTGATACTGTTGAGGTAATCATGCCGGTATATGCAAAAGGGACGGCGAGTAAAACTGTGCCGCTCCGGGTGGTAACTAAAGGGACACCTGCGGATGGAATGGAAGTACGGCTCGTGACTCCTCTTCCGTCACAGGTTCAGCTCGTTGGTAAAGAGGAAGAACTTGAAGCGGTCGAATATTTAAATCTTGGGACCATTGATATCAGCAGAATTACCAGCACCAAAACCATTAATGTTTCCCTGAATTCAATTGCTTTGCCCAAAGGAGTGTCTTTCAGTAAGGGAACAAAAATCAGCGTCATGGTTTATGTCGGTGCCAAAGCGGAGAATGAGATCCTGAAAGGGATACCGGTCGGGATTAAAAATATTCCCGACGGACTGACTGCTGATAACATTCAGCCGATTGATGTCACGGTCAGCGGATATCCGGATATTCTTAAAGCGCTGAAACAAGAGGATATTTCCTGTTGGATAGATGCTAAAGGCCTGAAGGAAGGGACATACTCCGACGTATCGGTACTGTGGGAAGTCCCATCCGGGGTGACAATGGTTAGCATACCCAAAGTGCAGCTTGTTCTGAAGGCAAGCACAGCAACTTCCGGAGATAATAAAGAATAGAGTTGGATAGATTGAATCTGATTTGGTCGGATCTAAAGCTGCCTGTGGACCAGGATGAGGGCGAACTGCCAGATATTCTGGCCCGCAGATTAAGAGTGACACGCGAAAAGATCAATAACCTGCGGATACTACGGCGTTCTGTTGACGCACGCCAAAAGCCGGAGCTTTTTTTTGTTTATATCGTTGAGTTTTGTGCTCAGATTTCCGGTCCGGAATTAAGAAAAGCAATGGCCCATTATCCGCGGCTGAAAGAAAAAGTGTTTGTCCCGGAGCACCCGCTAAATGGCTACCCGGCGTCCAAACTTGCTTTCCGGCCGATTGTGGTGGGGACAGGACCTGCGGGATATTTTGCTGCGTTGACCCTGGCCCGGAAAGGCTACAGGCCGCTGGTGCTGGAACGTGGAGACAAAGTTGAAGACAGAAGTGGAACAGTTGAACACTTTTGGAATACAGGAATCCTCGATCCGGAGAGTAATGTCCAATTTGGGGAAGGCGGTGCCGGGACATTTTCCGACGGCAAGCTGACCACTCGGATTGATGACCGAAGAGTACGGGAAGTATTAGAAAGTTTTGTGGAATTCGGAGCCAGCCCCGAAATTCTGTATGCAGCCAAACCACATATCGGAACCGATATACTGAAGAAGGTCGTCGCGGCAATGCGGGCTAAAATTGAAGCTTTGGGCGGTGAGGTGCTCTTCCGGACCAAAGTGACCGGCTTGAAAACCGCCAACAATCAACTGGAGGCTGTGGAGATCGATGGTGCGGAGATGATCCCGGCGGAAACGGTGATTCTAGCAGTCGGACACAGTGCGCGGGACGTTTATCAGTTCCTGAAGGTTCTTGGCGTGCAGCTAGAAGCGAAGCCTTTGGCGGTCGGGCTGCGAATCGAGCACCGGCAGGAATATGTCAACCTGACTCAATATGGGGTCCCTTTCCACGCTCGGCTAGGTCCAGCAGACTATCAGCTGACCTATAAAGATATAAGCAGCGGCCGAGGCGCTTATACGTTTTGCATGTGCCCTGGCGGACAGGTGATTGCCTCTTCTTCCGAAGACGGAGGGATCGTCACCAATGGGATGAGTAACTTTTCCAGGGACACTGCCATTGCGAACAGTGCGGTTGTTGTGACAGTCAGTCCCAAGGACTTTGCTTCTAGCGACCCATTAGCAGGGATTGATTTTCAGAGAGAATGGGAGCAGAAGGCTTTTCTGGCCGGAGGAAGGAATTACTGGGTACCCGCTCAGTCGGTACAGGATTTCTTGCGGAATCGGCTGACTAAGAAATTTTCGCTTGTACCGACGTATCGGCCGGGATATACATCGGTGGATCTGCATACGATTTTGCCGGATGAAATCGGCAGCGTGATCGAGAGAGCCCTGCTGGCCTTTGATCAGAAAATGAAAGGTTTTGCCGGTGCCGAAGCCACACTTTCTGGAATTGAATCCAGAACGAGTGCGCCTGTCAGGATCCTGCGCAATGAATCAGGCCAGTCCGTAAACCTGAAAGGTCTGTTTCCGGCAGGAGAAGGAGCTGGGTACGCCGGCGGGATCACCAGTTCGGCGGTCGATGGACTCAGGGCTGCCGAAAAATTGATGGCGCAATATACGCCCAAAGAGTAAAAAAAGTTGGAAAATCCAAAAAAAATAAACCAATTAACAGTATATATATAACCTTAAGTTGACTGGAAATGAAAGGGGAGCTTGAATTTGGCCAGACTTTTTGGAACGGATGGAGTCAGAGGAAAAGCAAATACGGAGCTTACGCCGGAGCTTGCTTTCAAACTTGGAAAAGCAGGAGCCTACGTTTTGGGAAAAGGGCAGGAAAAAGCCAAAATTGTCATTGGCAAGGATACCCGGATATCAGGAGATATGTTGGAGGCAGCGCTGGCAGCAGGTATTTGTTCGATGGGAGTCGATGTACTGAAGGCTGGGGTCCTTCCAACGCCAGGCATCGCATTTTTGACCCGGACGTTGGAAGCAAGTGCCGGTGTTGTCATTTCGGCGTCGCATAACCCTTATGAGGACAACGGTATTAAATTTTTTGCCGGAAGCGGATTCAAACTTTCGGACGAGCTGGAAGATGAGATTGAAGATACACTGAAGAGGATTGATGAGCTGGAATTACCTTCAGGCGGCGACATTGGCAGCATTGTGGAAGTCGAGAATGCGTCGGAGAAATATGCCGCATTCCTGAAAAAAACCTCCGTATCCCTGAAAGGGCTTAAAATCATCCTGGATTGCGCCAACGGCGCGGCTTATGAAGTGGGCCCAAAAGTACTGGCCGATCTCGGTGCTGAGGTCATACCACTCTATAACCAGCCTGACGGGATCAATATTAATGTTCACTGCGGTTCGACGCATCCGGAAGCGCTCGCTAAAGAAGTCCTGCAGCATGGTGCGGATCTCGGGCTGGCCTGTGACGGAGACGCGGATCGGATCATTGCTGTTGATGAGAACGGCAATATTCTTGATGGCGATGCGATCATGGTGATCTGTGCGCGAGCCCTGAAAGATAAAGGGAAGTTGGCCCATGATTCGCTGGTTGTAACCGTGATGAGTAACATGGGACTGCATAAAGCTCTCCGCAAAGCTGGCATCCGGATCCTTGAGACCAAGGTTGGGGACCGCTACGTCATGGAGAAACTGCTGGAATCTGGCGCAATCCTCGGTGGGGAACAGTCCGGCCACCTTATTTTTCTGGAACACAATACGACGGGTGACGGGCTGCTCTCTGGTCTGCAGCTGTTGTCCGTAATAAAAGAGAAAAAAGCCAAGCTGTCCGAGCTGGCCAAACAAATGAAACGATTCCCGCAGGTCCTGGTGAATACCAGCGTCGGTAGTAAAGACAAGATTATGCAGAATGAGCAAGTGAACCTGAAGGTCAGAGAGGTTCAGGAAAGCCTGGGCGAGGATGGCAGGATCCTTGTTCGTCCGTCCGGTACGGAGTCTCTGATCCGGGTCATGCTGGAAGGACCGGACCAGCAGGAGCTAACCAGGCTGGCTGAAGAAGTCATCAAGGTGGTCAGTATTGTCGATCAGAATGACCTTGGCTGAAAAGGGTTAGAACCCTTTGACGGAAAATGTAATAGAATAAAAATGTAATAGACCGGCACCAACCAAGTTTTTTTTCGGATAATCTTCAGATAATCTTGAGAAAATAAGTCTGTACCTATTTTCTCATATGGATTATAATAGGAAAGTCGGAAGCATTGCTGGTCTGTTACATTGATAGATAATAGACTGCTTATGAGGAGGTGGTTGGGAATAGGTTCAGGGACTAAAAAATGAATAGTGGATAATTTTGACGGTTTACAGTATACAGTTTACACTGCGGATCTTTCCGCACAGAAATGTAGCGCCAGAACCCATTTTGGGTTGACGAGGAAGAGGTTAATCGAAGTTTTCGGCGGGTGCCTCTCGGTGGCTTGTCATCGTTAGATTCGTTGCAAATCCGGAAAGCAATTTCCGGGACAAGAGCGGATCAAACAGGAAGAAGGTTTTCTTTGCGGAATCCCTTCAGTTGTCCGTGCTTTTCTACGCCCGATTGCGAAGCAGTTGGGAAAGAAGTCACGAACAGGGTTAACAGGTCTTGACTTGTTTTGATTTGTCTTGCCTTGTTATATCTTCTCTCACTTTATGTTTGTATGTTAGAGATCTGTAGCCGTCCTTGACGGCTATTTTTTATGGCTGACGGAAATATAATGTTATAGGAACACGTCATGAATGAGACAACAACTAAAAAATTATTAAAATTGAAACGAGGAGAACAAAAAACATGTGTGGTATTGTAGGATATTTTGGAGAAAAATCGGCTGTTCCAATTTTGGTTGAAGGTTTAAGAAAGCTTGAATATAGGGGATATGATTCCTCGGGCATAGCGGTCATGGAAGAAGGCGGGATCCGGATCACCAAGAGTGTTGGGAAACTTGTCAACTTAGAGGAAAAGCTGGGCAACCGCACTTACAATGCAAGAATCGGAATCGGCCATACCCGGTGGGCAACGCACGGCAGACCGTCTGATGTGAATGCTCACCCTCATATGGACTGCCATGGAGATTTTGCCGTTGTACATAACGGAATTATTGAGAATTATCTCGAGCTTAGAGAATGGCTGACTGCGGAGGGACATCTTTTCCGTTCCGAAACGGATACGGAAGTGCTGGCTCATCTGGTCGAACATTTTTATAAAGGGGATCTCCAGGACGCAGTCAAAAAAATGCTGGCCAAGGTAGAAGGGTCCTATGCAGTCGTCGTTTTGAGCTATAAGAATCCCGATGTTATGGTTGCAGCCCGCAAAGACAGTCCGTTGATCGTCGGTATTGGAGACGGAGAATATTTTGTCGCGAGCGATATCCCGGCTGTACTTAAATATACGAGAAAGACGTACATCATGGAAGACGGGGAAATGGTGACCGTCTCGGCCGAAGGTTTGAAGTTCTCCGATTTTACGACAGGCGAATGTGTTGAAAAGAGCGTCTTTGAAGTCACTTGGGATGCTGTGGCAGCCGAAAAAGGCGGTTACGAGCACTTTATGCTAAAAGAGATTTTTGAACAGCCGAAGGCCCTGCGGGACACGCTGGCCGGAAGACTGAACCACGACCATGTTGTGCTGCAGGAAGTGGATCTTACCCCGAAAGAGGTTGCTTTATTCAATAAAGTAGCAATTGTTGCCTGCGGAACTGCGTATCATGCCGGACTGATCGGCAAAGGGCTAATTGAACACTGGGCCAAAATACCGGTCGAAGTCGATATCGCTTCAGAGTTCCGGTACAGAGCGCCTTTGATTGATGATAAAACTCTGGTCGTTGTAATCAGCCAGTCAGGAGAAACGGCCGACACCCTGGCAGCTTTGCGCGAATCAAAAAAGAAGGGAGCCAGAGTTATCGCGATCACCAATGTCGTCGGCAGCTCCGTGGCTAGGGAAGCACACGATGTGATCCACACCTGGGCGGGACCGGAAATTGCCGTGGCCTCGACGAAAGCTTATACGACCCAGATCGAAGGAATGATCCTGCTTGCACTTTATCTTACGCAGGCCAAAGGAACCATGCCGAAGGAATGGATCACCGAAATTATTTCCGAACTTGGCAAAATTCCTGATAAAGCGGAGATTATCCTCAAAGAAGGAGCTGAACGCATTAAGACCCTAGCCAGGTACTTTGAAGAAGTGGGCAGCGCATTCTTTATCGGGCGCGGCCTGGACTGGGCAGTTGCGCAGGAAGGTTCTCTGAAGCTTAAAGAAATCTCGTATATTCACGCTGAAGCCTATGCTTCAGGTGAGTTAAAGCATGGCACGCTCGCGCTGATTACAGAGGATACACCGATTATCGCGCTCGCAACCCAGAGGGACCTGTACGAGAAAACGGTCTCGAATGTGATCGAGGTTAAGGCCAGGGACGCCAAGGTCATCGGGTTTACGTTTGAAGGAAATACCGATTTCCACAAGTCGGTTAATGAAATATTCTATATCCCGGAGACCGTCAATGAGCTTGCTCCGCTCTTAACGGTGATTCCACTGCAGCTTCTGTCCTACTATGTTTCTGTCGCCAGAGGGAACGATGTCGATAAGCCCAGGAACCTGGCTAAATCAGTGACGGTTGAGTAATATGAAGCGTATTTGGTAATCCTACGGAAGATACTGAAAAAGCCGGCCAAATAAAGTTTTTAACAAAAAAAGTAGCCCCCTGAATGTGGGCTGCTTTTTTGCTCTCAACTTATTGCCGTTTTCCAACGGAAGCTCTATAACTAGGGCGTTTGCGCGCCCTGGTATATTTTACTTAAGACCATACTCCTTGATTTTTCTGTACAATGTTGATTTTGATAAGCCCAGCTCTCTGGCCGCTTCGTCTTTGTTTTTATTTTTACACAAAGCATGCATAATGGCTTCTTTTTGTATATCCCTTAAAGGCAGCGGATCATTGCTTTGTGTTACACTTACGGTGGTTTGCCTGTGTTTGATTTCATTCGGAAGGTCTCCGATATTCAGTATGCCGTTTTTGGCTTTAAAGACCGCATACACCATCGCATTTTTTAACTGCCTGATGTTTCCGGGCCAGGTATATTCCACAAGCGCTTTATAGACCTCAAAACTTAATTTGGGTGGTTCACATTGTAGTTCTTTACTGATCTGATCCAAAAAATAATGCGCGAGCAGGAGAATATCCTTTCCTCTGTCCCGCAACGGGGGTATGTCGATCGCTAAAACGGATAAACGGAAATATAGATCGCTTCGAAATGTTTTTTCCTGTACCATTTGAAACAGGTTCTGGTTAGTTGCGGCGATAAGTCTGAAGTTTACCGTGGTGTACTTGCTGCTGTTGATCCTGACGACTCTTTTGTCCTCGAGGACACGTAATAATACAGGCTGGACTTCCAAAGGCATATCCCCGATTTCATCCAAAAACAAAGTTCCGCCATTGGCAGCCTCTATTTTACCGGGCTGACCGTTTTTGTTGGCTCCGGTAAAAGCCCCTCCTTCATAGCCGAATAATTCACTTTCAATTAAATTTCTGGGTATAGAAGCACAATTAAGGGCGACAAAAGGCCCTTCAGGACAATAATCATGATGAATTGCCTGAGCAAATATCTCTTTTCCTGTCCCACTTTCACCATTTAGCAGAACATTATATGTAGACTTGCTGATATTCCTGGCAAAATCAATGGCCTGTACGATAGGCCGGCTTTTCCCGACAATTGCTTCAAAAGTATGAATGGTGTCATGATTAAGTTGAGATTGCTTTTCAATTCTTTCTTGAGATAGCATGAAAATTTCGGCTCCTTTTGTTTTGTCGATTAGATGCTTAGGGTCAATATTATCATTATCTGAAAATTATGTCAATTCAAATTTTACCCAAGTGTTATAATCATCTATCAATAAAATTTGCCTTGTCAGACACTTAAGTAATATAATTATCTGAAAAAACCTGTTACTGGGTAAGGAGGTTATCCCATTGTCAACCTATCATGCAGCGGCATGGATGGTGCCTGCAGAAAGCGGCCTAAAAAAGAAACATGTCCAGAAGGTGCTCGCACTTTTGCCGGAGGACTGCGAACTGGTCCCGTTTGAGATTCATGGTAATAACTCCTCGGCTTACGGTTTTGCGACCATTGAGGTTATTGACGAAGAGGAAAACGGGCTGGAGACGATCATCGATCTGCTGGAACCGCTTGTCGAAGACTGGACGGAGGATTCTTCCGACTGCACATTAGACCTGCCGGGCGGAAAGCAGACCTATATCGGCTGTGACTACCGTACAGTAATGGTTAGCGGAGTAGATCCGGAACCGCACAGTCATCATCATTAAAATCGTTTAAGAGTAACAAGATACAGATATTTATTGAACAAGGTCAAGATCGTTGGCTATACTGCGAAATCAATTGCTGAGCGGCTAAAGAAAAAGGAGGAAATATGAATTTTCCCTCCTGAAGGATTTTATGTTAAAAACTCTGAAGGACCACTGAAACATGGTGAGTTGGAACGTGCTGCCAACTGGGTGAAGCAAGTAATATCGTAAGTCATTTTTGCTTAAACAGTATATTCCTGCGGCATAACTGAACGGATGTTACCCAAGGGTAATTACTTTCTCAGCCTCGGCCATAATATCCATATTCAGATACATGTTGCCGATTTCACCTACCTTGACCTGATCCTTCAGGTTGTAGAAGTCCAGGCAGATGCCACAGGCATAAATGGTAACCCCTTTATCGACTAAAGTCTTTAAAATGTTCAGAACTGGGGCATCTGCCGTGACCAGCTTGACGCCCTCGTGCAGGAATAAAATATGAGAGGGCAAATGGTCTCCCTCGCTCAGACTGTAGAGATAGGAATACATTAATTTTTCTCCTAGGATTTCTTCACCTTTACCGAAACCTTTACTTGTAACCAACAATACGTAACCCATAAAAAATGCTCCTTTCAATATCCAATATTCATTTATACAAAAAGACAAGAATCATACATCTTAAATCCAAAATTTAATATGATCCCTGAAGCAAAAAATAATCATCAATCCATACGGACAGCTTTGAGTGGGAGAATGTCATGCTGCTCCAAATACGCTTCAACACCCTGCTGGTCGGAGCAGGCGATCTGGATCGCGAGCCCGCAGCCCTGGTTAATTGAGGGAGGGACCGGTATCAGGACAAAAGGCCAGCTGCCTGAATTCAAAAGATCTTCTGCTTCAAGCGTCTGATGAACGGACCTGAAAACAAGGGCGACATTTTCCGAACTTGTCACATTGAACCTCCCAATATGGTGTTTAAAGCAGCCAATAACGCCGCTATATCCGACTCTGTTTGAGAATAATTGATACTGATGCGCAATGCTCCGCGATCAATGGTTCCAGCTGTTTGATGGGCTAAGGGGGCACAATGCAGTCCGGAGCGGGTAACAATATCAAAGCGGCGGTCCAGCTCCAGAGCCACGCTGTCAGGGGTATGATTCCGGAAAACACAGGACACCAGGCCGACTCTCGCATTGATGTCACAGGGCCCCAGAATTTGGATTTCCGGGATATATTCCAATCCTTCAAGCAGGATAGACATCAGTTGAAGTTCATGGCTGCGGATCTTGGGGAGACCCTCATGCAATATGAATTCTACCGCAGCCCCAAGGGCCGCGATTCCCGGGATATTCCGTGTGCCGCTCTCCATCCCTTCCGGCCAGATATCCGGTTGTTCAAGGGTCAGGGAATGAAGGCCTGTCCCTCCATAAATCAGGGGATTCAAAACAAGATCTGGCCTGGCATAGTATCCGCCAACCCCTTGAGGTCCCGACAGGCTCTTATGCCCGGTAAAGGCTAAAAAATCGATGTGCTGGTCTTCCACGTCAATTGGTATCACGCCGGCAGTCTGGGCCGCATCCACCATAAACAGGCAATGGTGCGCTTTAGCGATTTGTCCGAGCTGCTTGATTGGAAGAATCGTGCCCAGCACATTCGAGGCATGCGTAAAACAAAGCAGGCGGGTATTGGGCTGGAAATTAGATTCCACGATAGCAGGATCCAAAAAACCCTCCCGGCTGCACGGAACAATTGTATAGGAAATTCCGCTCTTTTTGAGATATTCCAGCGGACGGACAACGGCATTATGTTCAAGGGAGCTGATCAGAACATGATCCCCAGTCTGAAGAAGTCCATGAAGTCCCACATTGAGCGATTCGGTGATATTCTGCGTAAAAACAATTCTCTCAGTATTTGCGATGCCAAACAAGCGGCTTAAAGCCTTTCTGGTATGAAGAAGCTCCCGCCCGGCGCGCAGAGAAGATTGATTGACACCGCGTCCGGCACTCCCTCCCTGACGCAGGACCCGGTCATGGGTTTCGTAGACCACCTCGGGTTTCGGCCAGGAAGTTGCGGCATTATCAAAATAAAGCAATTCCGTCTCCCCTTATCACATGGATTTAATATGACTTATTTTAGCATAGGGACATTGGATTTGCATCTTCTCCCGACAGAATCTGCTATCTCTAATTCCGATCGGTCCTACTGTCAAGTATTCAAGACATCAATCGATACCCAAATACAATTATTATTTATAATTCAATTGATGCTCCGGAATTTAATCAATGTTTTGAATCTAATTAAATTATTATTAACCAGATCGCGGTCAAAAATGGTGAAGGAAAAGCATGGTCAAAAGACATGAGAGAGGGATCTTATGAAGAAATTCCAAACATTTCGGATTACGGAAGAACATCAGGGCTTGACTGTCGAGCAGTATCTGAAAAGTATTTTACAATGTCCCGGCAGAAAGATTCAAAAGCTGACCAGAGCAGGCGGAGTGCGTCTCAATAAAAGAAATGCTTATCTTCAGAAAAAGATAAAAAGTGGGGACATCTTGGATGTTCTCGTTTTGGAAGATCAGTTCTTTGGGGTTAAGCCTGAGCCGGGATCGATTGACATTTTGTTTGAAGATCCGGCACTTATTATTTTATATAAACCAGCCGGCATGTTGGTGCATCCAGCAGGGCAAACAACCGGCGGAACGCTGGCTAACTATCTGGCGGAGTACTTTCGGGAAAATGGAGAGACAATTACCATTCGTCCTTTACATCGTCTAGATCGGGATACTACAGGCTGTGTGGTATTTGCCAAAGATGCACGAACCCAGTCTGAACTGGAAAAACAGTTACAGGATGGGAGGCTGAAAAGAAAATATTACGCAGTGGTCCGGGGAAGAATTGAGCCGCCATCCGGTTCTGTTGACGCACCGATCGGACCGCATCCAACACTGCCGAACCGGCGGGCTGTTCATGATCAGGGGGAGCGTGCGCTTACCCATTACAATACGATCAAGACTTTTGAAAATTATTCTCTGTTGGAGCTTACCCTTGAAACCGGAAGAACACACCAGATTCGCGTTCATCTCTCCTCACGTGGCCATCCTGTGCTCGGAGACAGAATGTACGGGAAGCGCTCCTCCCTGATACCCAGACAGGCCTTGCATGCCAGATCCGTCTCGTTTTGCCATCCCATGGACGGAAAGTTAATTGAAATACAGGCCCCTGTTCCGCCTGATTTGGAAAACCTAATCAGCCATCTTTCTTTATAGCTTTTGGGGAGTGACTTTTACCACCACCAGGTTCTGTAACGGTATCTCGGCCTGTATGCGCCAATGAAAAGGGGAAGTCCCAAAGGAAAACCAAAAAAGAACATGCTGTTCAGAGGCCACTGAAAAACACTTTGTTTTTCGCTTAAACCACACAACCAAAAAACCAGAAGATGAGATATATTGACTCATTCTCCTGGTTTTTCAATTCTTATATGTAATGGCTTAGTTTATCACTCTCT
>NZ_JAPDHR010000058.1:0-21344 GCF_030063005.1 Dehalobacter sp. | reverse complement strand
CTCCCCCATGGGGGAGTGAAGAAAAAGGAGACTTTCGATTGTAAGACTTAATGCCACTATCCTGTTTGAAGATTTAAATGCAATCACCCAGTAATGTATAGGTTGCATTTACAAAGTCAATTGAGGTTTTGTTTTTTGTAGTTTGTTTTTTGCCGAATTTTGCTTGATTTTTTGACCTCGGTATGATAAATTGTATTAGTGTTTCGCAAGGGACAGATGTCGGGGCGTAGCTCAGCTTGGTAGAGCGCTACCTTGGGGTGGTAGAGGCCGCACGTTCAAGTCGTGTCGCTCCGACCAGTAAAATAAAGCCTATCAGGGCTTTTTTTGTTGCCCGGAAAGGCGAAAATGACCGTGTAGTGTAAGTTTTAGTGCAATTTGAAATTATGCGTTTAAATGGGATTCTTTTTGGGTGTAAATTTTTTTCTTTTAAACAAGCTGTTTAAGTTAATTGCAGCCTGTTTTTTTATTTCCGGCATTGTTCTGGTCCTTCTTCCTGGACTCCTAAGAGGATCACCGCCTGGGTGTATGTCAAATTGCGCACTGGTGCGTAATTTGAGTTGCCGTCGGAAGCATCGGGCAGCTTGCACCCGTACTCTCTGAAGACCTTCATCAGGCTTTCCGCCGTACTCTGACGGTTATTTGGAAAATAGAAAAAATTATTTCTCGAACATACAGGCTTTAGGGCAGACAAGAAGGGAATACATACAATAGCGAGAAGTAAGCATAGTCCGGATAGAGAAAGGGCATGCTATTCAGGAAGCACCTATATTCAAGCAGCAAACGATGAAAGGATAGCCGGTATGGGAAAACATAAAAAGAATGCAAGAGCCAAATCGTCTCTGACGGTAAGTGATCCGCATTTTACAGATTATGATATTCAAAAGGAACGTAATATCCTACAGATACAAGCCGACAAACCGAGCCATTCCTGAAACGAAGATACCGATCGTAATCCGGGGAAACCCGGATTATTTATGTATATGATCTATTTAGAACATTTTTTTATGATTTCCAATGATTGTTATTCTATGATTTCCAATGATTGTTATTCATTGATGATATTGATAAATGATTTATAATAAGAGAAACATATAAACAGACTAGGAATACCGGATATGGGATAGAAGGCGGCAAACAAATCTTGGATAAAAGAAGTGATGAAATGAATAAAGCCATTATTGTTGAAGGGAAGACAGACAGGGAACAGCTGCTGAAGGTACTGGACGAACCTGTCGAAATCATCTGTACGTACGGAACCATTAATCAAACGAACCTTGAAAGGCTCATTGACGAAGAGAAATATGATGAAATTTATGTGCTGGTCGATGCGGACGAGCCGGGAAATAAGCTCAGGCGGAGCATCAAAAATATTTTTCCGAATGCCCGGCATATGTATACCAGAAGAATATACCGGGAGGTGGCATCAACCCCGCTTGAGGAAATATATGATATTTTGAAAAATGCTCACTTTGACGTGAAAGAAATACCTTAATAAGAGAAATCCAGCCTTGTAACAAAAAAGTAACAAAAAATATTAATAATCCCCAAAAAATATCAAAATTCGCTTGTGTTATTCTTCACTTTCTGATATTATCTTGATAAAGTAGTATATACAAATATATATATTTGTATATATAAATATGTTTGTTTCTTTCTAAGGTATTTTAAGGGGTTAATCCTTAATTAAATTTTCACAATATTTTTGTAAAAACAATATTGTGAAAAATTTCACTATTGATATTCAACTATCGACAGAATAAACTAAGATTCATTATTTGGTCAGAAGGGGGACTCAATCATTATTTTTATAAATACTTACAGCTTTTTTGTATTAAGGTAAAAAGCCATGCAAGGAAAGGATGAAGAAAGTGGAAATCGTTGTTTGTATTAAACAAGTACCTGATACTACTGAAGTAAAGATTGATCCGGTTAAAAACACGTTAATCCGTGACGGTGTTCCGAGTATCGTGAATCCGTTTGACGAATATGCGGCTGAAGCTGCTATCAAAATTAAAGAACAATACGGTGGTAAAGTAACCGTCCTAACCATGGGACCACCACAGGCCGTATCTGCGCTGCGCAAATGTCTGGCGATGGGCGCGGATGAAGCAGTGCTGATCAGTGACCGGGCGTTTGCAGGTGCCGACACCTGGGCCACTTCCTATTCGCTGGCCAGAGCCATTGAAAAGATTGGCAAACCGGATATCATTTTTTGCGGAAAAATGGCCATTGACGGAGATACCGCCCAGGTAGGGCCCGGTATTGCCGAGCATTTACATCTTCCCCAAACAACCTATGTTCAAAAAATCAGAGAAGTTCATAAGGATCATCTCGTGGTTGAACGCGCCTTTGAAGGCGGATTTGAAGTGATCAAGGTTCAATTGCCTGCGGTCATCGCAGTCGATAAAGCAATCGGTGAACCAAGGTATCCGAGTGTTAAAGGTTCGATCAAAGCCTCAAGAATGCCGGTATCAATCTGGTCTGCTGCGGATATTGACGCACCTGCCGAAAAGACCGGACTAAACGGCTCCTGCACCCAGGTTATGCAGATCTTCACGCCTGAAGTTAAAATTCAGAGTGAAATGCTTAAAGGTGAAACAGATGAACAATTATGCAATTTGCTGATTAAGAAGCTGCAGGCTGCTGAAATCGTATAAGGAGGAGCAGGAAAATGAGTGTAAAGATCCTAGAAAATCAATGTAATGGCTGTGGCGCTTGTGTTGATAGATGTCCTTTCGGCGCTATAGAGATCGTAGATGGCATCGCAAAATTAAAGGATAATTGTACCGGCTGCGGAGCCTGCGGCAAAGCCTGCCCGAACAATGCCATAGAAGTTACCAAAAAAGCCAAAAAAGCTCCTAAAAACAACGATGAATACAAAGGTGTTTGGGTCTTCATCGAACAACGCACCGGCAAGATTGACACTGTAGCACTCGAGCTGCTTAGCGAAGGCCGCAAGTTGGCCGATGAGCTGAAGGTGGAGCTGGCCGGCGTGCTTCTTGGTGAAAATGTTGCCGATTTAGCGAAAGAGTGTTTTGCATACGGCGCTGAAAAAGT
Source organism: Dehalobacter sp. (assembly GCF_030063005.1). Lineage (NCBI taxonomy): Bacteria > Bacillati > Bacillota > Clostridia > Eubacteriales > Desulfitobacteriaceae > Dehalobacter > Dehalobacter sp. The sequence goes on along the minus strand of NZ_JAPDHR010000058.1, from coordinate 18,287 downwards.
CTATCTGGTAGACGGCCCTGTATTTAAGGATTATCGTACCGATTCCTATACGGAAGCGATTGTTGAAATTATTAATCAATATAAACCGGAGATTCTACTGTTTGGCGCGACCAATAACGGACGTGATTTTGCAGCACGTATTGCAGTCAGGATTACCACCGGCCTTACGGCGGACTGCACCGCTCTTTCCATTGATCCGGAAACGCGGCTTTTAAGACAGACCCGGCCTGCATTTGGCGGCAATGTTATGGCGACCATTCTTTGCCCAAATCATCGTCCGCAGATGGCCACGGTCCGTCCGAAGGTCATGAAAATGGATGAGCCCGATTACAGTCGGATAGGTGAAGTGATCCGCTGTGAAAGCTCCGTCAAAGAAGCGGATATGACCACCAAGATTTTAGATATTATCCAAAGCATATCTCATACCGTCAATCTGCAGGATGCTGAGATTATTGTCTCCGGCGGCAGAGGCATAGGCGGTCCGGAAAATTACCGTTTGATTGAGGAACTGGCTGAAGCCCTTGGCGGCGTAGCCGGTGCATCCCGTGCAGCAGTTGACGCAGGATGGGTTCCGCATTACCGTCAGGTAGGACAGACCGGAAAAACAGTTTCCCCGAAACTTTATATTGCCTGTGGTATCTCAGGCGCTATTCAGCATCTTGCCGGAATGAATACCTCCGAAATCGTTGTTGCAATTAACAATGATCCCGAAGCTCCCATTTTCAACATCGCGACCTATGGTCTTGTTGGGGATCTTCATCAAATTGTGCCGATGCTGACCCAAAAGATCAAAACGTTAAAAATGGCGTAATGAACGATCTTTAAGGGCATAATGAACGATCTTTAATGATATGATGATCCGGCTGACGGATAAAATAGGATGAGTAGGAAAAGGAAGGTGTTAGGATTGCTTTCTTTAAAGCTGATTATATTTTTAGTACTGACAGGACTTGCAGTTTATGCATTTGTTCACGCCTTAAGTAAAAAAATCCGTATTTTGACCTTAGGCGCGAAAGAAAACAGGTTTGATAACCCGCGCAAACGTTTGAAGAATTTTATCGTAAACGTTTTATTGCAGGGCAAAATGCTCAGGGAATTTTACGGCTATATTCACTTGTTTATTTTCTGGGGATTCATATTCATTGCCTTAGGAGAAATCCCGTTTATGGTCGAAGGACTGTTCCCCTCCGTCCATGTTCCTTTGCTCGGAACGAGTCCCTACTTCTATCTAATTAAAGATATTCTGTCGACACTTGTATTTGTCGGTTTAATTATCGGTGTGATCAGAAGATGGATCGTTAAGCCCAAACGTCTCTACCGAACGCCGGAAGCCGCGATTATCGTGATTCTGATCTTCCTGGTTATTATCACCGAGTGGCTGACCAGTGGAGCCAAAGTTGTCTTAGATGCAAACTCTGCCTATAACCTGGCCTTCATCTATCATCTGTTTGCCGGACTGTACCAGGGCTACAGCGCTGAAACGCTCAGTGTCATTATTGAGATCTGCTGGTGGACCCATGTGCTGATCATTCTCGGGTTCCTGGTCTATATCCCAAACTCCAAGCACATGCATTTGTTGGCCTCACCGTTCAATGGCTATTTTGCTACATTGAAACCTGCCGGCGGTCAGGTTCCGGCAATGGATCTGCTAGACGAAAAGGTTACGGAGTACGGTGTAGGAAGAATCGAAAACTTTACCTGGAAACAGCTGCTGGACTGCTTCTCGTGCGGAGAATGTGGCCGTTGTATGGATAACTGTCCGGCAAATATCTCCGGTAAACCGCTGAATCCGAAAAAGCTCTTAAGCAGAGAGCTGAAGGATCATCTTTTGGAAAAAGGCGCTGAGATGACCAAGCTCGGTCTTAAATCCACAGCTCATTTAACAGATGAAGATTTCAGGAAGATTGCCAAGGAGGACCGTGAGTGTGCGGAAATACTTCAAAAGCATTTAATCGGCGATATCTTTACGCGCGATGAACTCTGGTCCTGTACGACCTGTTCAGCCTGCCAGACCTTATGCCCGGTATCGAATGAACATGTCAACAAAATCATTGATATGCGGCGGTATGAGGTGATGAATGAGAACAACTATGCACCTGAGCTGCAGCTCGCTTTCCGTAATGTTGAAAGCAAATACAATCCGTGGGGTGTCAGCTGGAGTGAGCGTGCTGGCTGGGCCAAAGACCTTGATATTCCGGTTATGAAAACGGCAGAAAATCCGGAGTATTTATTCTGGGTCGGCTGTGCCGGTTCTTTCGACAACCGCGCGAAGAAGGTTTCCGTAGCTACTGCCAAAATTCTTAAAGCTGCCGGCGTCAACTTTGCGATCCTTGGCAGAGAAGAGAAATGCTGCGGTGATTTTGCCCGCCGTGCCGGCAACGAATATCTCTTCCAGTTCATGGCCAAAGAAAATGTAGGCATCCTGAATAACTATGGCGTGAAGAAGATTATCACTACCTGTCCGCACTGCTTCAATACCCTGAAAAATGAGTATCCGGAACTTGGCGGCAATTATGAAGTGATTCATCATACCCAGTTCATTAACCAGCTTATCGGAGAAGGTAAGCTGAAACTGAATAAAGACGTTCGGCTGCCGGAACAAAGAATTGTATATCATGACTCCTGTTATCTCGGACGCTACCAGCAGGAATATGATGCACCAAGAGCACTCTTCAATAAGATTCCGGGGGTTCAGCTCGTCGAGATGGACCGCAACCATGACAAGAGCTTTTGTTGCGGTGCAGGTGGATCCAGAATGTGGATGGAAGAAAATCTGGGTGACCGTATCAACAACCTAAGAGTAGAACAAGCACTTTCCAAAGATCCTCAAGCCATTGGCGCCAACTGCCCGTACTGCATTACGATGCTGGAAGACGGCGTCAAAGATAAGGCTAAACCTGAGCGAAATGTTCACGTTGTCGATCCGGCCGAACTCATTGCAAAAATGATCTAACAAAAAAGATAGACCTTTGGCAGTCTCGGGATTGCTAAAGGTCTATTTACTTGATACAATACATACATTATGTATAGAATTATGTCGTTTCTTGAATAATAGACAGAAACGACAGGGCAGGATTTTTATTTTTAATCACGAATAATGTAAAATAACACAGAACAATGAGGAATACTTAGGATTTCTGGAGGGGAATCAAAGGTGATCGAAGTTTATAGCGTTGAATCGGAACTAAAAACAGTTGAAACAGAAATGAATAAAGAAATGCAGTTTAATTCATCAACGCTTGATGATCTGTTGAATCTGCCGATGAATAATCTGGACAGGTATATGAGTCCGGCCTTGGTTTTGTCTGTAAGCTGTATGACCGGAAAAATCAGCAAAACGATTCTTTCCCTTGCAACCGTTTTTCAATATGTTTTCTTAGCGCATCATATTCATAAACTGATTACTGATGAGGATATGTCCGAGCATTCCAGGCAGTTTCCTGTACTGACAGGGGATTTTATGTTTGGACAAACTCTGAAGAAGGTATGTCAGGAAGATATATTCCCATATGCCGGTCAGTTTGTCAAACTAATCAAGACAATCAATGAAGGCATCCTGATGCGCTGGCGGTATAAAAATAAGCGTATCCCTTTCCAGGAATATAACATGATCTTAGGCAATGAAAGAGCTTCTCTGACGGCGCTGGCTGTGAAACTCAGTGCAAAGCTTTCCGGGATTCCCCAAACTTATATCGATAAACTGGAGAACTTTGGGTACTGTATAGGGATGGCTTGGGCAGCTTCGGAAGAGCCAGCCTGTGCTTCAATATTACAGGAAAATCTCAGTAGAGCAGAAGAGAACCTGGCTCAAATCCGCGATTATTTACCGATCAAGCCTTTGCAGGAATTAATGGAATTTCTATACGCGGAAATCGAGCGAAACAAAAAAGCCGGTACAGGGGTCTTACAATAATAAATATCCTGCGTGAAGATCTTGGAGCTCTCAAGCCACTGAGAAACATTTCTACATATCAATCTCAGACCTGAGCTTTTTTTTGTCTGACACGAATAAGAAAGTTTTCTAGAACATAGAAAGTATATTTGGTATTCTTTAAATATCGTGATAGAATAATTAATGGCTCTTATTTAGCTGATGGAGGAGCGAAATAGTGCAACGCAGGAAAAAAAGAAACTTAGAAATGAGCCTTATGGGACATGTTAAAGAATTAAGAAAAGTACTTCTTATTTCTTTGTATGCGATTGCTATCGGAACGGTCATCGGGTATATTTTCAGCGACTATGTATACGGTTTTCTGGCAGAGCCTGTCACTGGGATGGCTGGAGTAAGTTTTATTACCACAACCCCGATGGAGCCGATTATGGTAAAGCTGCAAATATCGGTAGTAACCGGTATCATTATTGCCCTTCCAGTTGTGTTGTGGCAGATCTGGAGCTTTATACTTCCAGGTCTCAAAAAAAATGAACGTAAGTATCTTTACTATATCGTTGCTTCATCGTTTATTCTTTTTATTGCCGGCGCCGCTTTTGCCTACTATCTTGTTTTGCCGGTCTGTTTGAAGTTTCTGTTGCTTGCAGGAGGAGGAGCCGTAGATTCTACGCCTTTTGTGACCAAATCCTCTTATCTGAAATTTATTTTAACGTTTATGGGGACTTTCGGAGCAGTATTCCAACTGCCGGTTGTGCTGCTTTTCCTGATGAGAACCGGACATCTGTCTCCAAAAACGCTTGCCAAATTTCGCAAATGGGCTTTCTTTGCCATTATTATACTTACCGTAGTTGTATCCCCGACACCGGATCTCTTAACTCAGCTACTGATGGCAGGCCCAATATACATGCTTTATGAACTAAGTATATGGTTGGGCTATCTCATTACGAGAAAGAAAAAAGAACTTCAGCCTTCCGAAGCCGAAGAGGGAGGGGGACAGAACCAATGAGTATGACTGAAATTGCGCTGATATTGGTCATCGCTGTCATTCTATTTGGTCCGGATGATTTGCCCGTTGTGGCGAGGACTTTGGGCAAAATGATATTTAAGGTACGGAAATTCACCGATGAAGTCACCAGAGAATTTAAGAGTACACTTAGTGCTCCCAACGGTCTAATTGAAAATGCTCTTAAAGACTATCCTCCTAAAGACCATCCTCCTGAAGATAAACCGGCTCAGTCTAAAAAAATAGCGGAAGATGAAGAGCTTCTTTCCTATCAGGAAATTGAGGAATCGTCTCCCGATAAACAAGTGAATCAGAAAGACATGCAAGCGGGTGAATAATAGTTGAAACGTCAGAAATTATTTAGAGAAATCAATGCAGATCTTAAAAAAGTAGAAAAGGAACTTGATAAATTTCTTAATGTCGATGATCCTATGTTTTCGCAAACTTGTCTTTACCTTCTACAAGCTGGCGGAAAAAGGTTACGTCCGAGTTTTACGCTTCTTGCCGGAAAATTTTTTGACTACCGGTTTGAGAAGCTTCTTCCTGTTACAATGGCCGTGGAACTTATACATATGGCAACATTGATTCACGACGATGTCGTTGATGCATCCCTTACCCGCCGAGGACGTCCAACCCTGACCGCAGGCTGGGGAAATACCGTATCGATGGCAACAGGGGACTATCTGCTTGCGAAGGCCCTAGAACTGATTGTGAAGATTGATAATCCCGCGGTATCCAGCATCTTGGCTGATGTCTGTATTGAGATGTGTCAGGGGGAAATTCAGCAAATTAAGTCTTCCTATGATACAACGCAAACCTTGAAGCAGTATCTCTACCGTATTCAGCGAAAAACAGCACTGCTGATCGGTTTATGCTGCAAATTAGGCGCCAAGGTATCCAATGCCAATCCGAGGCAGATATGGCTGATGAGTAAATACGGCAATTACCTTGGTCTCGCGTTTCAAATTGTTGATGATATTCTTGATATAACTGCAAATCCCAAAGAATTGGGAAAACCGGTCGGAGGAGATATCCGCCAGGGGATCATTACCCTGCCGATGATTTTTGCATTGAAGGATTCTTCACAGAAAGAAAGATTAAAGGATCTTTTGGGGCGGAAGACGAAAACGGATGCTGAAGTAGCTGAGGCAATCCAGCTGATCATCCAGGCAGGCGGAATCGATAAATCAAGAAAAATTGTCGAGCAGTATATCGACAAAGCCAAAGCAAACCTCCAGGAACTTCCCGATGTTCCGGCCAAGGATGCTTTAATCGAGTTGGCTAATTACATGGGTGAGCGAAGTTACTAAGGTACGAAGTTGTGAAAAATCTGCTCACCTTCAGATGATAATTTTAGGACTCACAAGATACTTAAAAAATATCAAATTAAATTATAATAATATAATGATAGAGACGCTGCAAAACGAAGAAGTTTACTGCAGCTCTTTTTTTGCTTCAAACTACATTAAGAGCCGCCGCAGCGGCTTTGGTTATTTTTTCAAGAGATACAAACACTCATTTGTATGGAAAAAAATACTATATTATACATGAATTACTAAGTGAGGAGCTGTGTATTTTTGAATGACCAAAAAAGGAAAGTGTTATTGGAAGAAATAGAAAAGATACGGCATTCCAAAGTTATTGTCTATTTTTCTTATACACCTCTCGACGATGGAATCCTGGTTCCGTTGTATCAAGAATTGAATAAAATTGGAAAAACCCAAAAAATTGACCTCTTCTTGCACAGCTATGGCGGCGCGGTTGATACACCCTATAAGGTTGTCATGCTGATCAGGGAATTTTGTGAAGAGTTTTCAGTCATCGTTCCTTTTTCAGCGAAATCAGCAGCTTCAATGATTGTTCTGGGAGCGGATGAAGTTGTGATGGGCCCAATATCCGAGCTGGGACCGATAGATCCACTGGTCAAGCATCCATTGTATAAGGACTTCTGGATACCGGTGCAGGCCCTGCGCTGCTGCTTCGAATATATTGAAGAACTCATCGAAAACAACTCGAATACGGAGGTCTCTGAGATCATCGTCAATTCGGTTTTGAATAAACTTGATCCGTGGCTGATTGGGGATTATGAGAAAGCCTTAAAGGCTTCCAGACAATATGCCGAATCCCTGCTTTCCAAATATATGCTGAAAAATGATAAGGAAAAGGTGAAAGCGGTCACGCAAAACCTTACAAACGGTTATTTTTCGCACGGTTATCCGATAGGCCGGGCCGAAGCCAAAGAGATGGGCATTTGCGTAACTGAGGCTACAGGAGAACTGTGGGAATTAATCTGGGAATTATATCTTGTCTATCAATCCATGTTTTCTGGCGAAAATGCTTGTAATTTTTCTCTTTCTACGATAGGATGATGTAGGGTAAAGAAATTGGTTTTTTTGTAGAGTTCATGATATAGTAATATGAAAAGGAGGGTGACAGAAGTGCAACCTATTTTTGGAATGATTGCTCCCATGACATTAGTCATCGTTTTAGTCGTTGTGTTGATCATTTTTGGCCCGGGGAAACTTCCTGAATTGGGTAAAGCTATGGGCAAAGGCATTAAAGAGTTTAAGTCTGCGACCGATGATCTGGAAGACAGCGTCAAAGGAACCAAGGATTCGTCTGAAGAGAAGAAAGAAGGATAAGAGTCCATCTAACCATCATATGATCCATATAGAAATGTTTAGGACGTTACCGCGTTGCTATAGCTGGCAAGGAGCGGCAACGTCCTTAAATTATTCCTGAATTATATGATTCTAAGATTATTTTCATTTAGCAGCTTGGCACAATATTCGATAATTTCGCGGCGTCGGACGATCCCAATAAAAATTCCCTGATCGTCAATCACGGGAACAAAATTCTGCTGGATCGCCCTGGAAATGAGATCATTGATCTGAGCATTGATCGAAACGGCTGCATTCTGGGTGCGTTGTTCAATCTCATCAAGGTGTATTTTTTCCGTGTTGCCGAACGTCAGATCAGGGGTGTTTTTGAGCTTCCAAAGGAGGTCCCCCTCCGTTACTGTTCCCGCGTAATGCCCTTTGGAATCCACCAGAGGGATTGCTGCATATCCGTGGTACTCCATACGTTCAAGCGCCTGACGCATCGTAGCATTTTTTTTAAGAAAGATGACATCTTTTTTCGGGATAAGAAAAAATGCAATATTTTTCATAGCAAAACCTCTGACACTTTTATTATGATAACCGTTTATTTGAATTATTCAATAGAAACTATGGAATTCCTTCCCGGTTCCAAAAGCTTTTTGACGGTAGATTAAGTATCGCGGCTTAGGGGAACAAAGGGACGTATTATTTATTTTCAATCAAAAAGGGGGACAAAAGATACGTTCCTTTGTCCCTCTTTTATTAGTTTTGCCAATTTTTTAGAAGATTACACCCAGAGCAATAAGGATAAGAATCGCAATCGCGATAATACCTACACCTGCACCGCCATATATCGGAGCCACCGGGGCAACCGGAGCCACCGGGGCAGTTCTGCAGCAGCATCCATAATTGTACATCTATTTTCACCTCTTTTACACAGATCAAATAATAAGATTTTAGATCCTTAGAACAAAATACCCATCGCAATCAAGAGCAGAATAATCACTGTTACAATAGCAATTCCGCAAAAATTAGGCGTACAGCAACAACCACCAACTGCGCCTTCTGTTACAACACCACCGGCAACTGCACCTTCGTAAGCCATAATCGCAAGACACCCCCTGTATAATTGGTATGAATTGGTACTCGATGCAATATATGTAAAGGTACTTGCAATGGTGTATTTTCTAACAGTCAAAAATAATCGAATAAAATAATAGAAGCTCCCGCGTCCGGGAGCTTCTTGCGCAAAGTCCAAAGACAACTGCGGCTAGATTTTATACCTAGACATCAATTATCTAGAGACTCTTCAATAAAAAATTAACATGGAAAAGCCTTAAAGTCAACGATTATAAACAAAAATCTAGTAGTTAAGTTTTGGTTATTTTGTTATTCATCGAACGGAATAAACACAACCGCAATATTTTTGCCGGTAGAAATTTTGGGATCGGGCGATCTCCATCGTCTTTTTATAGCCATCCTGTTTCTTGAAATTTCTGGCCAGGAATTTGAGGCAGTTTTCATCAGCAATCTTTTGACCTATCTCCAGAATGTGTTGGCTGCTTTTATGAGGGCTGATGGTCAGAGTGGTTGTAAAGATGCTAATATTATTTCTCGAAGCATACGCGGCCGTTTTTTGAAGTCTCAGAGCAAAGCAGCGGTCACAGCGGATTCCTTTCTCCGGTTCATTCTCCAAACCTTTCATTTGTGCCAGCCACTGCCGGGGGTCATAAGGATCCTCAAAAAAAGATATGTTTTGGGCAGCGGCATATTTCTGCAGTTCACTACTCCGGAGCACGTATTCTTCCTCCGGATGAATGTTAGGATTGCAATAGTAGATGACCGGAGTAAAATCCGCAGAAAGCTGCTCCAGGACATAACCTGCACAGGTGGCGCAGCAGGCATGAATCAAGATCTTTTCTTTGGACATCGTTTCAACCTCCCAATCATGATGCTAAAACATATTTCTGGGGAATAAGTCTTACTGGCAAAATTATAGGCCTGCTGCAGCCTGAATGCAAGATGGGAAAGTTGTTCAAAATAACTGTAGGACAATGAAGGAGGTAAATTTGATGAAAAAAAATATAGTCAATCGGAATGTTATCATTCCTGTTCTAGGGTCGTTATTTTTGTTGTGTGGCCCTGGACAAGTTTTTGCTCAATCGACCCAGTATAGCGTTCAGGCCGGAGACAGTATGTGGAAAATTGCAGTACGGTATGAAATTGGATTAAGCGAATTAGCCCAGGCCAACCCGCAAATCCAAAATCTGAGACTGATCTACCCCGGACAGAAGGTTTTTATCCCGAATGTTGACAGCATTAAAGCCCTGGAGACGGAAGTAATCCGGCTTGTCAATGTAGAACGGTCTAAAAAAGGATTGCAGCAGCTGAAACAAAATTGGGAAGTATGCAGGGTCGCAAGATACAAATCACAAGATATGATCGACAAAGGATACTTTGCCCACGAGTCTCCGACCTACGGGTCTCCTTTTAAAATGATGGAGTCTTTTGGCATCAGATTTTCAGCTGCGGCGGAGAATATCGCTTATGGTCAGCAAACACCGCAGGAAGTCATGAACAGCTGGATGAATTCTGCCGGCCATCGCAGTAATATCCTAAGCCCGTCCTATCTGGAAATAGGTGTTGGAGCTGCAAAGGATAGTGAAGGCAATATTCACTGGACCCAAATGTTTATAAAGCCGCTGTAATAAGCATTGTTGTCGGATATGTACTTTCTTAAAAATGCGGACATGGTAGCCTTTAATAAAATGCTGGTTCATCGTTTAGGACTGTGATAGACTAGTACTGTTGTTAGTCCCAGTTACATATCCGGTGACAAGGGACGATATTCAGCTGAAGGATGATTTGATGACAGTGCAGGGAATTACCGCGGAAGAAAATGATAACCGGATCATTTGGCTGGATGTGATGAAAGGAATCGGAATACTGAGCGTCGTCTGGGGACATGCCGGTCATCCGTATTCTTTTTTGATGTTCTTCTTTCATATGCCTTTGTTTTTCTTTATCAGCGGCTATCTGTATCGATCTGCCGGGGCTGGGACACCATTGCAATATCTCGTCCGGCGGTCAAAACAGCTCCTGGTCCCTTATGTATTCTATATAGTTCTGATTACGGTATTCCTGGCCGTTTTAAGTGCGCTTAAAGGCCAATCGGCCAATATCAACTGGACAGCTTTGGTTCTGGGCGGAAGCAAGCTGGAAGGCGCTTACGGAGCCTTCTGGTTTGTGACCTGCTTATTCTTTGTCCAGATATTCTTTGACTTCGTCATCCGGAAGATTCGTCCAAGGTGGCTTGTCGTGCTGGTGATCGCAGCATGTTTTGTTTTTGCCTTCTGGGAGTCACGCTTTCACCAAGATTTCTTTGTTCCCTGGAATATGGATGTAGCCTTTTTTGGAATCGTTTTCTATGCGCTGGGTTTCCTTTTTAAACAAAAAAAATGGCTGGTAAATACCCAGCTAAACAAAATCATTCTTTTATTATCAGCAGTCTTTCTTGTCCTGTTCTTATACGCCTATTTTCAGGATTACCTGAGGTTTGGTCTGGACTTTAAGCACCGTCAGTATTACTTTTTCGGTACGAACATCCTTGTGCCGATGGCTGCAATTCTGTTGATCTCCGGCCTAAGCAGGATGCTCGCCAATTGGACGTTTTGCAGAAGGGTATTAAGTTCCCTGGGCCAAAGCTCGATGGCAATCATGTTTCTTCATTTGTTTGTGAATTCAGTGATAGGTGGTTTTATTACGATTAGTCCTTGGCGTTTTCTTATTATCGGAATATTATTCCCTTGGCTGTGGTTTGAATTTGCTTCGCGGATACCTGGTCTGCGCTTTCTGGCCTTGGGAATAAATCCTAAAAGACCGGCCATTGGTATTGGAATCTCAGGCAGATCGGATAGAAGCATCTGAGAAACTGCAATAACATTGTTGTTTATGACTATTCCTGATTGATCTTCTTTAGAAGCCAGGCCATATTTTTGCCAAGTGTCTGAAATGTCCGGATGCCTTCCTCATCCTGCTGGACATTCCCAGGTTTATGGGCAAGTGTCATATTCCAGTAGCTGGAACCTACGGTGATCATTTCGGTGATGCCAAAGAATAGATTGATCGAAGAAAAAACGAAATTTGTACCGGCTCTCCGGGCAGCCACAACGGTGGCACCAACTTTTCTGGTCAATAAACGGCCATTGGCCCCGTTAACGATGCCGCAGCGGTCAATAAAGGCTTTGACTTCGGGGGTCATATTGCTGAAATAGCTTGGGGAACCGATCAGAATGCCGTCAGCTTCAAAGACTCTTTGTAGAATCGGATTCAATTCGTCGTCATGGCCCGGGCAGCTCCTGTCTGCGCTTTGAGCGCATTTTCCGCAGACCTTACAGCCGAAAATCGGTTTTCCGCCTAATTGCAGCAGTTCGGTCTGAATGCCCTCCTTTTCTAATTCCTGAAGAACGATTTTAAGACTTTGAGCCGTATTTCCATTGGGTTTTGGGCTCCCATTAAGTGCAACAACCAACATGGCATGTTCCTCCTGATTTTGGGTGTTTTTTTGATTATTCAGATACTTTTTATGTAATATAATTGTAATGAATAATTCAAGATCAACAGTCGTGTTTCCTGCAGCGGATTTTAGAGACGATCAGTACCTGGGGGAAACCCGCTAAAGCTATAATGCTGATGGTAGCGGGGACATTCAGAATCTTTGTCTGATACTACTTTTGTTTAAGAATTGAAAATGTATCTCATTTTGTATATAATGGCAGTTAGCGCTTTGGGTCTTGTACAATCAAAACCGGCTGGAACTTATATTCGCGGAACTGCAGCCCGGAGGGACTATAATATTCTAGCATATTCGAAAGGAACGAAAAAAGTGAAGATTTTACGTTACATGCTCATATTTGTACCGATCACTTTTGTAGGTGAATTTCTGCACTGGGAACCAACCCTGATGTTTGTCTTGACAGCACTGGCCATTATCCCTTTGGCTGCGCTGATGGGCGAAGCGACAGAGGAAATTTCCTTCTATTCAGGGCCCAAGATAGGTGGGTTTCTGAATGCAACGTTTGGCAATGCAACAGAACTGATTATTTCTTTCTTTGCGTTAAAAGCAGGTCTTTTTGAGGTTGTCAAAGCATCCATTGCCGGATCGGTCATCGGTAATATTTTACTCGTGCTGGGTGCCAGCATGCTCTTGGGCGGAATCAAATACAAGTCCCAGCATTTTAACCAAAAGGTTATTGACAACAGTGCCAGCATGCTGTTATTTGCAGTTATTGGTTTAACGATTCCGGCTATTTTCATGCATACGCTGGATCCGGCACTCCTGAGTACGCGTTATGAGGGACTCAGTGTCATTGTCGCAGTCATCATGATTCTCATCTACATTTTGAGCTTAGTCTTTTCTTTTTACACGCACAAAGATATTTATTCGGTCGACCACTCCCAGGAAAGCTCTCCAAAGTGGTCCATCAAAAAAGCAATTGCCGTTTTGGTCGGAGCCACTGTGCTGATCGGACTGGAGAGTGAGTTCCTGGTCAGTGCTGTTGAGCCAATGTCGGAAGCGATCGGGCTAAGCGAATTTTTCGTCGGTATTATCCTTATTCCGATCATTGGTAATGCTGCTGAACACAGCACGGCGATTGTCATGGCACTGAAAAATAAAATGGATGTCGCTGTTGAGATTGCAATCGGGTCAAGCCTGCAGATCATCTTGTTTGTTACGCCTGTATTGATTTTCCTGAGTTTGCTGTTTACACCGATGAGTATTGTTTTTAATGAATTTGAACTTGTAGCCCTTGTCTTTTCGGTTTTGATTGCCAACAGGGTAGCGACAGATGGCGAATCAAACTGGATGGAAGGGGTTCAGCTGCTAGCAGTATATTTGATTATTGCTGTGGCGTTCTTTGTTTTGTAGAATCCAGCTTCTTGATTCTATAGATTTAGGTTTGCAGATTCTGTGAGGGTACGTAATGTGCCCTCATTTTTTGTGGGCTTATACTGCTTAATTGCTTAAGTGCTTAAGGCGTGCTAAAAGCCTTTTGGGCTTGTCTGCGTGCCACAATACCACTTTCGGCCGTTGCGTCCTCCTTGACGCAAAAGGCCGCGCTACGCAATCCTTGCTCCGCTTATCGTGGAACTGTGCCACGCAGACTAATTGACAGTTAATTGGGGCTTGTCTGCATGAAGAACTTGTACTCCATATATATTTTCACAATGGAATCTTGTGTCATCGTAAGAATAATTCAAAATTAAAAAATGCAGACATTGACAATAAGCGTTAACGAGTTAAAGGTGATTCGTATATTTCATCCTCGTCTGATATTGTATCAGGGAATAAAATAATGCTATGATAAAGCTGATTCCGGAAGGGGAGGGGTAGCTATGAAACGGTTTGGTTTCTATTTAATAATTTTGACTTTAGGACTGGGAATTTTGACGGCTGGCTGTGCAAACAACGATCAAATGAATGGTACGAATCAGGAAACAAACCAGACAGGTCAGACGAACGGCTCAAACGGATCAAACGAGGCAAACGAAGACAATAATCCGGTGATCTATCAGAACACGGTGTATGGCTTTGATTTTACGTTGCCGGACAGTTGGAAGGGCTACTCAATTGTAACTGAGCAATGGGAAGGTATTGCTGTGGATGGTCCGCAAAGCGGTCAAGTGATTGAAATGGGTCAGCTCATTCGGATTCGTCATCCACTATGGACTTCGGAGCAGCCTCGTCAGGATATTCCGATTATGATATTTACACTGGATCAATGGACAGACTTACTGAATGAAAAATTCAGTGTTGGTGCGGCACCAATGCCGCCAAGCGAGCTCGGCCGAAATTCCAGATATGTACTGGCGCTTCCTGCGCGTTACAATTATGCTTTCCCCGAAGGATTCGAGGAAGTGGAGGATATTCTCGCAAACAGTCCTTTGGAAGCAGCTGAAAACTTTAAGTAGGGAATGACGGATTTCTTGCTTGAATTTTTTGGGAGGGTATCATGAAAATTGTTGTCGCACCTGACTCTTATAAAGGCAGTATGAACGCGCTAAGCGCTGCCAGGGCAATCGAAAGAGGCATTCGGAACGTTGAACGGGATATTGCTGTAAAATTGATCCCGATGGCTGATGGCGGCGAAGGCACCGTAGAGGCGATAATTGCGGCTTTGGGTGGTGAGATCATACCTGCCAGGGTAAAAGGGCCTCTGGGTGAAACGACGGATGCTTTTTTTGGCTTGTTAGAAGACCGAACAACAGCTGTGATTGAACTGGCAGCGGCGGCAGGCTTAAATTTAATTCCTGCAAAGCTTAGAAACCCTCTGCTGACGACATCCTATGGTGTTGGAGAGCTAATAAAGCATGCCTTGGACACTGGAGCTAAAAAGTTAATTCTGGGTATCGGCGGGAGCGGCACGAATGACGGAGGAGCCGGAATGGCCACGGCCTTAGGGGTAAGACTCCTGGACCGGCATGGTCAGGAAATCCGTTTTGGAGGCGGCTATCTGACTGAAATAACGGATATAGATTTTTCTGGCTTTGACCCCAGACTGAACGATATGGAAATAATGGCTGCATGTGACGTGACCAATCCGCTATGCGGACCGCAGGGGGCCTCGGCAGTCTATGGCCCGCAAAAAGGAGCAACACCGAAGATGGTTGCCCTATTGGACAAGAATCTCCGGCATTATGCTGAAATCATTCAGAAAAGCACCGGCCTTCAGGTGCGGGATATACCCGGTGCCGGAGCTGCAGGAGGCGTTGGAGCGGCTCTGATTGCTTTTTTGAAGGCGGATCTGCAACCCGGTGCGCAGCTCATAATGAGGGCGGCAGATATGGACAAAGTTCTGACCGATGCGGATTTAGTCATAACAGGTGAGGGTTTGACCGATTACCAGACGCTCTTCGGCAAAGTGCCGCTGGCCGTAGCTGAAAAAGCTGTAAAACATCAAGTCCCAGTCGTCTGTTTGTCCGGCGGGCTGACGGAAGATGCCCAACAGCTTTACAAACATGGTTATTCCGGTGTATTTAGCATTACGGAAGGACCTGTTAGCCTGGCAGACGCAATCCTGAATGCGGAAGCGCTGCTGGAGAGGGCTGCTGAAAGGATCCTGCGTCTGTACCTGGCTGGACGATCATTCCAGCATGGAGGGTCATACGCAAAAGATCATTAACGCTCAAAATCGTATAGGGAGGACACTATGAAGATCGTCGTTTTGGATGGATATACGCTTAATCCCGGAGATATATCATGGAGCGGGCTGGAAAGGCTTGGGGAGCTTACCGTCTATGACCGCACCGCCTATCATGCCGGCAATGAAGATTTGATCATGGAAAGGATCGACAGGGCGGAGATTATCTTTACCAATAAAACACCTTTATCCAGAACAGTGCTGGAAAACGCACCTGATTTAAAATTTATCGGGGTTCTCGCAACGGGCTATAATATTGTCGATGTTGAGGCAGCCAAAGAAAGAGGAATTGTCGTAACGAATATTCCGGCCTACGGGACGAATTTTGTCGCTCAGATGGCAATTGCGCTGCTACTTGAAATGTGCTGCCATGTCTGGCCGCACAGCGAATCGGTTCGGAGAGGAGAATGGTCCGGCAATCCGGACTGGTGTTACTGGAACTACCCACTCATAGAACTGGCGGGAAAGACCATGGGAATCATCGGTCACGGCAGAATTGGCCAGGCAACTGGAAGAATAGCTCAGGCTTTGGGGATGAGGATCCTGGCTGTTGACAGTAATCCCGATCCGTCCTTGGAAAGTCCTGATATGAAATATGCCGATATGGATACACTACTTGCTGAATCCGACGCAATTATGCTGCACTGCCCGTTGTTTGAAAATACCAAAGGAATCATCAACAAGCAGACTATTGCTAAAATGAAACCCGGTGTGATGATCGTAAACAATGCAAGAGGACCTTTAATCGTTGAGGAAGATTTAGCCGAGGCCCTGAACAGCGGAAAGGTTGCCGGAGCCGCGTTGGATGTTGTGTCGACAGAACCGATTCAAGTGGATAATCCGCTGCTTCAGGCCAAAAACTGTATCATTACACCGCATATTTCCTGGGCCTCGCTGGAGGCAAGAATCCGGCTGATGGATCTGGCTGTGCGCAATCTGGAACAGTTTCTGGCAGGGTTTCCCGAAAATGTGGTCAGTTGAACCGGTAATCGTTTGTATAGTAACGATGTAAACTTTTTCGTTTCATTTTTCTATCCCATTTTTAGCCCGGCTCTGGTCGGGTTATTTTTTTAGATGATAAGCGGAAAAAGATTTTACATTTTACTGGAAAATTAATGACAAACTTAATTAATTCCTTTATTATGTAAGATATGTAAAATATTCTATAGTTTAAGGTGGATACATCGTATGGCTAGAGTAAACGTTCCATATATTATGGCGTGTGAAGATGTCATTAATGAAAATGAATCCTTAACTTACAAAAACATTCTTTTCACAAAAACAATCAAAGCTTTGTTTGAAAAAATATCCCTTAATATTGTCGTTGGGGTTCAAGTTTTTGAGTCGGAAGACGCTGAAGAAAATGAGGGTGACATCATACTTGAAATGACAGTAAAAGATGATAAAGATGAGTATGTCACCAAACTGCCGTTAAAAATTGAAATACCAAAAGGAACAAAAGATATCTCGGTAAAGATCGTATTTAACGAGATACTCATAAAATCACTCGGATCATACAAGTTTGTTGTCAGTAAAGGGAGGAAGAAACTCAACGAATATCGAATATTAATAACGATGGGAAAGGGAGAAAAAGAATGAATACGCTCACAATGGATGTAGACTTTAATAAAATATCAAAAGCTAAAGCTTCCCCTGAGAGTAATCATTCGGATTTTATATCTGCTATAAAAAGCTTCACTTCACCAAATAATATAGAATTCACCTTTAGCGCAGGAATTAATGGGTCGAATGTTGATGTTTATGAAAAACATGAGGTTTTATTTGCCGAATATACAGTGATTTTTACGGATGAAAAAAGTTTTGAAATAAGGTCAGGGTATAAAGAACCAAAGTCATTGAATAAACATAATAGTGTTCTATCAAGGATTGGTGGTGCTATTATGGGATGGCTTGCTTGTTCTCCAATTGAATCTTTCGCTGAAGAGATTAAAAGTTCTTATACGCAGCATGTCGGCTTAATTGCCTCTCTAGCGGCTCTAGGTTCTGCTTTTGCGGCTTGGACTGGTATTCCTATTTTTAGTATTATTGGTGGGTTTATTGGACTTGCCGTTTTTGACGCATTAATAAGCTTAATACCTGGAGCAGTTAAAGAAGGGAAGGAGAAAGATCATAGCTTACAGGCCAAACTATGTGCTTTTTGTGTAAACTTAGCCGCAATTATGGTTGGCGTTATTGCCCATAATTACTTTGTCAACTTGACTTCCGGGCTAAGTAGTATTGAATATTTCCCTGCCAAAGTCGTATCCAATGTTCATTATTTGATTGTCTTTTGGGTAGGGATGATCTATGTTACAAGAGTCATCGGATATGCAGCAAAAATTAATAAGGTACCAACTCCATGGTTTGTTAAAGCATTGAAAGGAATTGGTTCTAATAACGAAAAAGGGAAAAAGGGAAATAAAGAGTTATAATCTTTTTATAAATGGATATTTATTTTTGGCAAATCAAAAGGGGCTGTTGCACAACGAACGTAACCGTTCGTGGGCAATAGCCCTACTTTTATTGCGTGAGAAATAGCAAAAGCGGGCTCAAAGAGCCCGCAAATACTGTATAATTTAGTTATGCAACTAAAT
>NZ_JAPDHR010000057.1:0-21759 GCF_030063005.1 Dehalobacter sp. | reverse complement strand
TGATAAACTAAGCCATTACATATAAGAATTGAAAAACCAGGAGAATGAGTCAATATATCTCATCTTCTGGTTTTTTGGTTGTGTGGTTTAAGCGAAAAACAAAGTGTTTTTCAGTGGCCTCGATAAATCCCCCCTACGTTTTCCCTGTTATTCTTTGCTAAAGGTCGCACAGTCGGTCTGTTCGGAGTTGCCTGCATTCCGAGGCTGCACTTCGATTTTTTCAGCTGTGCAGTGATCCCCATTCATATAATAATAACAGGTATTGACCATACATCTAATTCCGGTGTTAGGTCCTTGCATCTTCTTGGCTTTCATCGCAAAAATACCTCCGTTTTAATATTTTCGTTTTATTATGGACCGCTGAAAAGAAAATATTCTGTAGCCGGAAAGGTAAATTCTGTGCTTAATTTTTATGTAAAAACCTGACATTTCATCAGGTTATTTGATCCGACTTGCTTTGGGCAATCAGCTGATATTTTTGTTCCCGGGTTAATTGTTTGATACTGTATTCCCTTTGAAATGCTTCCGGTTTGGATGCCACCTGTTCCAGATATTTGAGGACAACAGGAAACCGTGACCGGGTATATTTTGCACCCTTACCCCTGTTATGGGCTGTCAGCCTCTTCTCTATGTCCACAGTCCAACCCGTATACAGTGTCCCATCTTTGCATTCTACAATATAAATATAAAACAATCCGGAAGCCCCCAAAAAGAAAAAGATACGCATGCTATCTAAAGCTTCAAAATTTAAGCTTAACAAAACAGTGGAGTTGATTTAATCTGGCTCAGTTGCTCAGCAACTTAGAACTCAGTCCGACTCAGCCAATTGTCCAAGGTCGAAAGGCGTCTGCTGGTATACATAGTAGTTCAGCCAATTTAAAAGAAGTAAATTGGCATGTCCTCTCCAGGTGACCTGAGGCATTCCCTTCGGATCATCATTAGGAAAATAATTATTGGGGACCGCGATATCCAGGCCTTTATTCACATCCCGATCATACTCGGTTTTCAGCGTAAGCGCATCATACTCGGGATGGCCGGTAACAAAAAGATGTCGGCCATGCTTCCCGGCGACCATATAGACACCAGCGTCATCCGATGTTGCCAGGACTTCCAGTTCCGGATGCTTTTCAATGTCTTCGATCCGGACTTCCGTATGTCGGGAGTGCGGTGCATTGAATACTTCGTCAAACCCCCGCAGAAAATTATTGTTGTTGTTATGACTGATAATCTTATGGTTGAATATCCCAAACATTTTACTGTCAAGCGGATATTTCGGAATCCCATAATGATAGTATAATCCCGCCTGGGCTCCCCAGCAGACATGTATGGTTGAATAAACGTTGGTAAGACTCCACTTCATGATCTGTTTGAGTTCATCCCAGTAGTCTACATCTTCAAATTCCAGATTTTCGACCGGTGCACCGGTGATAATCAGACCATCAAATTTCTGGTCTTTCACTTCATCAAAAGAGCTGTAGAACCTGCTTAAATGCTCTTCCGAAGTATTTGCAGGCTTATGCGTCCAAGTGTAGAGCAGTGTTATCTCTATTTGCAGAAGTGAGTTGCTCATCAAGCGTAAATACTGCGTTTCGGTAACGATTTTGGTAGGCATTAAATTAAGCAGTGCTATTCTTAAAGGACGAATATCCTGGTGCTGTGCCCG
Source organism: Dehalobacter sp. (assembly GCF_030063005.1). Classification (NCBI taxonomy): domain Bacteria; kingdom Bacillati; phylum Bacillota; class Clostridia; order Eubacteriales; family Desulfitobacteriaceae; genus Dehalobacter; species Dehalobacter sp. Next base: position 20,096 of record NZ_JAPDHR010000057.1, on the reverse strand, counting down.
GTCTTCACCCATAATAAATATATTTTCATTCTCCAGGATTTCTTTTGCCGGTAAATCGTCCGGAATTTTGATCGGCATTAGCTTTCCTCCTCAAGTTCAGTGTCAACAGTATTTGCTCAATTGCATGCTCCAATAGAACAGTATAACCTATTTTTACTGAGAATGCCATATCTTCAAAAGGCCTTGTCTCATAATGAAAAACTGGCATTTCATTTAAGACAGACGGTTTTTAAAATCCTCATAGCCGAAGCTACGGACAGTCTCAATGGTACCGTCAGCCTTGTTCAGGACAATATCCGGCAGCCGTATCCCATTGAATGTATTGTTTTTGACCATGGAGTAAATCGCCATATCACAGAAGACAAGACGGTCTCCGGGATTTAAGGCCCGATCAAATGAATAATCCCCAATGATATCACCGGCCAGGCAGGTTGGCCCCCCAAGACGGTACGTAGTTTTCTTTTCTCCGGGCTGCCCTGAGCCAACTATCCGGGGACGGTACGGAACTTCCAGTACATCCGGCATATGGCAGGCAGCTGAAGCATCCAGGATAGCAATGTTCATACCGTTATGCAGCGTATCCAGCACGGATGAGACCAAAAAACCGGCATTCAGCGCGATCGCTTCGCCAGGTTCCAGGTACACGGTAATGCCATAGGTTTCCCGCAGACGCTTGATGGTCCGAATCAGAAGCTCCCGATCGTAATCTTCACGTGTAATGTGGTGCCCGCCGCCGAGGTTCAGCCATTTCATCCCAGGCAAGAACTGACCGAACGACTTCTCAAAGGCTTCAACCGTTGTCACCAGCGCATCGGCATTTTGTTCGCACAGTGTATGCAGATGCAGTCCGGAAAGGCCTTTGAGCCGATCCTGCTTAAAGTTTGCCCTGGTCACACCGAGTCTGGAATAGGGTCCGCACGGATCATACATGCCATGACCTTCCTGGGTGGAACATTCCGGGTTGATCCGCAGGCCGCATTCTGCCCCTGCGGCAAGTGCCAGCTTACCAAACTTATCCCACTGAGAAAAGCTATTGAATATGATATGATCGGATACAGTCAAGATCTCATCGAATTCGTCCTCCCGGTAAGCCGGGCTGAAAATATGCACTTCTTTGCCAAATTTTTCGCGGCCAAGCTTGGCCTCGTACACACCGCTGGCTGTTGTTCCGCACAAATGTTGGGCAATCAAAGGGTATACACGGAACATTGAAAATGCCTTCTGGGCGAGCAGAATTTTTGCTCCGCTCTGTTCCTGAACGTCTTGTAAAATTTCTAAATTTGATATTAACAGATTTTCATCAACCACATAGCTCGGAGTCGGAACACGGTCAAACCAGTTCTCTGCATTTTCTGTTTCTACAGCCTTCTGCTCAGTATTCTGTTCTCTTGCGTACAGATCCATTATTGCGTTTCCCATCAGGGTACCAGTGCCGGGTTGAAGTCTTCTTCCCAGGGCAGACCCCACTTATTGAGTGCTTCCATAAAAGGATCGGGATCAAACTCTTCCATATTATAAACACCAGGTTTCGCCCAGGTACCGTTCATGACCAGCATTGCCCCGATCATCGCCGGCACGCCGGTGGTATAGCTGATGGCTTGGCTTCCTACTTCGCGATAGCACTCCTCATGATCGCAGATGTTATACAGATAGTAGGTTTTTTCCTTGCCATCTTTGATTCCCTTGAAAATGCAGCCAATATTGGTTTTGCCCTTGGTACGCGGGCCAAGGGAGGCCGGATCCGGCAGGACAGCTTTTAAGAACTGCAAAGGGATGATTTCCATTCCATTATAACTAATAGGCTCAATGCTCGTCATACCGACATTCTCGAGACATTTCAGATGTGTCAGGTAGCTTTGTCCGAAAGTCATAAAGAAACGGATGCGTTTGATGCCTTTAATATTCAGCGCCAGGCTTTCCAATTCCTCGTGATGCAGCAGGTACATATCCTTGACACCGACGCCCTTGAAATTGTACTCCCTTTTGATCTCCATCGGCTCGGTCTCCACCCAGTGGCCATTTTCCCAATAGCTGCCTTTGGCCGTGACTTCGCGGATATTAATCTCAGGGTTAAAGTTCGTCGCAAACGGATAACCGTGGTCGCCGCCATTGCAGTCCAAAATATCAATTTCATGTATCTCATCAAAGTGGTGCTTCAATGCGTAGGCACTGAATACACTGGTGACCCCTGGGTCAAAACCTGAACCGAGCAGTGCGGTAATTCCGGCTTCTTTGAATTTCTCCCGGTATTCCCACTGCCATTTATATTCAAAGTGGGCAGTCTCCTCAGGCTCATAATTGGCGGTATCTACATAACTGGTCTTTGTGGCCAGGCAAGCATCCATAATATGCAGGTCCTGATACGGTAATGCCAGATTCAGCACGACATCAGGCTTTTCTTTGTTGATCAGCGCGATCAGTTCTTCCACGTTGTCAGCATCCACCTGGGCTGTTGTGATTTTTGTTTTACCTCTGCCCAGTTTTTCCGCTAAAGCATCGCATTTTGATTTCGTACGGCTGGCAATACACAGTTCTCCGAATACCTCTGAATTCTGACAGATCTTGTGAATTGCCACACCGGCGACGCCGCCGCAGCCGATAACGAGTACTTTTCCCATAATTATTTTCCTCCAATCCCTGAAATAATTTTTGCCGTAAATTCCTGACTTTCATCCCTCTACTGATCATGAAACATAAAACTTCGCAGACATTTTGACAAATAAAAAACACTTAAGGAAGCGGTACTGCAAAACAGGACAGTACACCACACCTAAGCGCGACGATCATGAAAAACTTGTTTATTTGGCTCTATTTACGTCAAGGGCGAAGGCCCTTTCCATTTAGAGTTATTTATTCAGCTTTCGAGGTTTCAGAGTCTATATAGCAAGGAATTACTTTTACTACTCTTATTGATCGTTTCACAAGTGTGATGTGCAGCGGATTTGCACACGGCTATGAATTAGCCAACTCATAACGCTTCGAGCCGCCCCGGCTCAATCAATAAGGCAACAAAGTTGCCAACTTCGGCTTTTGACCCGGCTGTCCGTATGGCCTTGGTCCTCTATAGCTTCTGCAGAGAACGGTCAAAAAATTCTTTGCTGAAAAGGCTCTACTGCCTCTTTTCGCAACTGAAATTATATCTAATATTTCGAGATATTTCAATAGTTTTTATAAATTAGTTTTAACAAGCTTCAAATTTTATATATTTTTGTTACCCTATTCGATTTTATAGCTTAGTTGAAATGAATTGCAAACAAATATTTTGTTATCCTGCCATCTTAAAGTCCAATATATTCCAAATAGACTCATTTAATCCCAATGGAAGAAGGCAGATGCTTGGCTTTTACCAAACATTTGCCCGACACAATTCTTATTGCCCATAAGTTATTCGTTATAGTTTGGCAAAAGCCTGTTCCAGATCAGCAATGATATCATTGGCATCTTCAATTCCAATCGACAACCGGATCATATCGGGTGTTACCCCGGCAGCCCGCTGTTCTTCCTCGGAGAGCTGGGCATGCGTGGTACTAGCAGGATGTATAACAAGGGATTTGGCATCTGCAACATTGGCAAGCAGCGAGAACAGCTCAAGATTGTTGATCAATTTTACTCCCGCTTCCGCGCCGCCTTTAATGCCAAATGTAAATATAGAGCCAGGGCCTTGCGGAAAATATTTTAACGATAAATCAAAATATTTATTGTCTTTCAATCCCGGGTAATTCACCCACGAAACCTTGGGGTGGTTTTTCAAATAATCAACAACTTTCCAGGTGTTGGCCACGTGCTGTTTAACACGCAAAGACAGAGTTTCAAGACCCTGGATAAACAGGAAAGAATTAAACGGGCTCAGTGCTGCGCCGGTATCTCGCAAGAGCTGCACTCTGGCTTTTAGAATAAAAGCCGGTGCACCCAATGTTGCATAAATCAATCCGTTGTAACTCGGATCCGGTTCTGTAAATCCAGGGAACTTGCCACTGGCTGCCCAGTCAAATTTTCCGCCGTCAATGATCAGCCCGCCGATGGATGTGCCATGCCCCCCAATAAACTTGGTTGCTGAATGGACCACAATATCTGCACCGTATTCGATAGGTTTCAGAAGATATGGCGTTGCAAATGTATTGTCGATAATAAGCGGTATTCCGTTATCATGGGCTACTTTGGCAACTGCTTCTATATCAATGATATTGATTCCCGGGTTACCGATCGATTCAATAAAAATAGCTTTGGTCTTCTTCGTGATTGCTTTCTTAAAATTCGCGGGATCATCCGGGTTCACAAAATGGGTTTTGATCCCCAGCTTCGGAAGCGTAATCGCAAAGAGATTATGTGTTCCGCCATACAGCGTGCTTGCAGCGACAATCTCATCTCCGGCTCCGGCAATGTTCAAAATGGAATAGGTGATGGCGGCCGATCCTGATCCTACGGCAAGAGTTCCAACGCCGCCTTCTAGCGCAGTGATTCTCTGTTCGAGGACATCTGATGTTGGATTCATGATCCGAGTGTAGATATTGCCGGGTTCTGCCAGGGAAAACAAATCGGCTCCATGCTTAGCATCCCTGAACACATAGGATGTAGTCTGATAAATCGGGACGGCTCTGGATCCGGTAGTTGGGTCAGCAACCTGTCCAGCATGTACCTGCAAAGTATCAAACTTCCAGTTTTTTTTGCTCATATTAAACATCTCCTCATTATATATTCGTATTTTATTTCTTTGAATATTCAACTGATCTTTAAGTTTTATGTTTTGGGATCTCTGTTACCAGCCGCGTTCCTGCATTCGTTCGCTGACGCTGATCGTGGAGATCTCCAATCCCGGCATTGCTTCCCCTAGATTTCGGGATATTTCAGCTAAGGCCTCGGATTCGTTATAGTGCGTCGTGGCCAGGACAATAGCCTTGGCGCGATTCCTACGCTTGCTTATAATCTTAATCCTCCTGGAATAGCGGCGTACTCAGATAACGTTCTCCGGTATCGGGAAGAACAACTACAATCCGTTTCCCTTCATTTTCCGGACGTTTAGCCACTTCCAGGGCTGCATAGGCTGCGGCGCCGGAGGAGATCCCAACCAAGAGTCCTTCCTCCCTGGCCAGCCTGCGTCCCGTTTCAAAAGCCTGTTCATTCGTAACTTTAAAAATCTCATCGACAATTCCCAGATTAAGGACCTGAGGGACAAATCCTGCTCCGATTCCCTGTATCTTGTGCGGCCCAGACTTGCCTCCTGATAAAACAGGTGAGTCATTTGGTTCTACCGCAATCACCTTTATATTAGGTTTCCGTGATTTGAGAATTTCACCAACCCCAGTAACCGTCCCGCCAGTACCAACGCCGCCTACGATAATCTCAACCTCACCGTCTGTGTCATTCCAAATTTCTTCGGCTGTTGTTTTACGGTGAATTTCAGGATTGGCCGGATTTTCAAACTGCTGAGGAATAAAAGAGTTCGGCGTCTCCTTTGCCAGCTCCAGCGCCTTTTGGATGGCTCTTTTCATCCCCTCAGCCCCAGGGGTTAATACAAGTTCGGCACCATAGGCTTTAAGCAAGCTGCGCCTTTCAACACTCATCGTGTCCGGCATGGTCAGGATCAACCGGTACCCTCTGGCAGCAGTCACAAAAGCAAGGCCAATTCCGGTATTTCCGCTCGTTGGTTCAATGATCACCGAATTTGTATCGATCAATCCTTTTTCCTCAGCCGTTTTGATCATATTCAGTGCAATTCTGTCTTTGACACTTCCGCCCGGATTAAAGGATTCCAGCTTGGCTACAATCTCTGCATTTAGTCCGGTCGTAAGTTTTTTTAGTTTAACCAATGGAGTTCCGCCTATTAAATCGGTAAGCTCTTCATAGATTTTACTCATATCAACACCTCCTCCTAAATACTATAATGTCTATGGTTTTAGTAGTGTTTAAAGATATCATAGTTATATTTCAGGAATTTGTCAATACTATTTCAAATTTAAATCAATTTAGATTGTCAAAGCGGGAGCGCCAAAAAAAATAGCCCCATGGCTGCGTAAACAACCATGGGGCAGGAAAGTCTATTTTTCGGGATTTGCGGATCATCCCGGCAATTGCGGTAAGCTGAACTCTAATTCTATCAAATGCAATAATGATCAAAGGAATTGTTCATTTTCTCATATTCAGTCATCAGGTCTGCCAATGTATACGAATCCAGCACCTTAACCATAGCATTTTTCAAATCGTCCCAAACGAGTTTAGTCACACACAATTCAGCTCTGGAACAAGAACCAGGATTATTGTCATTGACACAATCGACGGGAGAAATCGGTCCTTCCAAAGCCCTAATCGTGTCACCGACCGTAATACTTTCGGGCTCTCTGCTTAAAATATATCCTCCCTGGAATCCACGGATACTCTTAATCAGTCCATTCTGTTTCAATGTAATGAGCAGCTGTTCCAAATAGCGTTCAGATAAATCCTGACGTTCGGAAATACTATGAATGGTTACCGGACCAGCGTGTTCATTCAGGGCTACATCCAGAATCGCTCGAAGGCCATATCTTTCTTTTGTTGATATTTTCAAGTTCACCCTTCTTTCCTTTCTTCAAATTTTCAAATTGCACTCAGCCAGCGCCTCCTTAGCTATTTTCATCAAGTCTCCAGGTCCAGTTCGTTTGTCAGTTCCATCTTATCTTTTTGCGTTTCCTGCCCCTTAAAGATCAGATCCGGATTTTTGATGATTACCCTGGTTCCAGGCGGGACAGATTGGGTAATAAACACGTTACTGCCAATAACTGAACCTTTTCCGATGATCGTTTCCCCGCCAAATATTGAGGCTCCGGAATAGATAGTCACATCATCTTCAATTGTCGGATGGCGCTTTTGGCTGCGAAGGCTTTGCCCGCCTCTGGTGGATAGGGCTCCCAGCGTTACACCCTGATAGATCTTAACATTATCGCCAATAATAGTAGTTTCGCCAATAACGACGCCCGTACCATGGTCAATAAAAAAATATTTACCGATTTTGGCCCCTGCATGAATATCAATTCCTGTCTCGTTATGAGCAAATTCAGTCATTATCCTCGGGATCAACGGAACAGAGAGAAGGTAAAGCTCGTGCGCCAGCCGGTAAATACTGACTGCCAAAAGACCTGGATATGCAAAGATTACAAGTGCTTTATCATCAGCAGCCGGGTCTCCGTCAAAAGCAGCCTGTACATCCAGGGCCAGGTATTCCCTTATTTCGGGGATTTTGCTCAAGAAATGTGAACATATTTCTTCTGTCCTTTCACTGATTTCCATCTCATCGCAAGATGCCGTATTGTCATGTTGATGTCTGAGCGCATGGGTCACCTGTTGATTTAGTTTTTCGTTGATCTCAATTAGCAAGTTCCCAATATGATATTCCAAGGTGCTTTCAGTCAGGTTTTGCTTGCCAAAATACCCCGGGAATAAAAGCTGCCGCAAGAGATAAATAATCTCGATGATAACATCCCTGTTCGGAAGCTGACAGGACAACTGGTTGTAGGGATTGGGTTGTTCCTGATAGCTGGAGACAATACTCGAAACAAGTTGATTCATTCGTGTGTTACCATTTTCCCTCATAATGATTCCCCCGAATATTTAAATTTACATAAGCAGATGGTCTTAGCCGTTTGTGTTAATCTTTTCATTCATGCTGCCGCTACGGTAACCCTTCAGGTCAAGTGTTGTATAAGTAAATCCAATATCAGCAAATGTCTTATAGATCTTCTGTGCTAAATTCGGTTGGACTATCTTTGTATTCTCCTGCGGGGATACCTCGATCCGGGCAATATCACCATGGTGGCGTACTCTGACTTGACGGAACCCCAAATCGTGCAAATACTGTTCTGCCAAATCAATCATCTTTAGTTTCTTTTCGTTGATTTCTTCACCATAGGGAATTCTGGAAGACAAACAGGCAAATGAGGGTTTATCCCAGGTTGCCAAGCCATATTCTTTGGAGAGAAGGCGTATTTCCTCTTTCGTCAGCCCCGCCTGGAGCAGCGGGCTCTGTATACCCAGCTCTTCTAAAGCCTGCCTTCCCGGACGATAATCGCTTAAATCATCCGCGTTGGATCCTTCCACGATATATTTTGCGTCGTATTCAGCCGCGATCCCCAATATTTTGCTGAACAATTGTTTTTTACAGAGATAACAGCGGTTAAAAGGATTTTTGCCGAATTCAGGATCATCCAGCTCTTCGGATTCAATAAGCAAATGACTAATCCCTTCCTGCCGGCAAAATTGCACAGCTTCCCGAAGCTCTCTCTCCGGGAAAGCAACAGATTTAGCCGTTACGGCGATCACATTTTTACCAAGAACGTCTCCGGAAACTTTCACTAAGAAGGTACTGTCCACCCCTCCGGAAAATGCAATCATTACCCTATCCATATTCTTGAGTTCTTGTTCCAGCAGAACAAGTTTATCTTTGTAATCCATTGATCAGCCTCTTTTTGTATATCTGAATGTTTATTAAGCTGTATGATATTCTTTTCAGCTTAATATACCATAATTTCTATGGTTTTAATAGGATCAGATGATTAGATTCAAAAAACACTGCCAAACGCAGCAAGCTGAAAAAAGAGCCCGATTAACGGGCTCTTCCAGGGAGTTTACCGTCTTCCCCAAGACTAAATTATGCAGCCTTCTTTGCAATGAGCGGTTTCACGCAACATCCAATGTTTTGTAAACATTTGTGTACACCTCCTCTCACCGGAAAATTCCTAAGGCATCATATTCATCTCAAAACAATTTTGATTAAGAACTCTTTTCACCGCTTTGAGAAATATCCACGCGTTCTCGTAAACCTCTTCTTGCTTTTCTTCCGGGATTTCCGCCGATAGTTTTCTTAAAAAGAAATCCACGCGTTTCCATAAATCGGTCTTCGTTTTCTGACCTTCGCCTGTCAGGATCAGGTTTATGGCCCTGCAGTCAATTTCAGACCTTTGCTTGATAATCAGCCCCTGCTGGACAAGGGGTTCAATCAGTCTCGTCGAGGTACTTTTTTCGACGCCAAGTAATGGGTGCAAATCCGAAAGCTGCATTGTGCCATAGCTTCCTACAAGGTCCAAAATATAAAACTGGGTAAACGTGACACCCCCGCCAAGGATCGCATCCTGCTGGCAGCATCTGGACGCTTTAGTCATTTCAGCAAGCAGACAAAGCAATTGACGGTTGTTTTTCATCGGTACCTCTCCTTAGTTGTATAATACAACTACTTATTCTTGTTCGTCAAGTCATTTTTGACTCCATATTCACCGTGAAACCAACAATTTTCAATCATCATTCCCAAAATAGGGTTATTTTAATCCCGATTAAAATTTTTCTTAATAATATCCTTAACGACTTCCCCTGCCATCAGCAGACCAGCCATCGACGGAACGTAAGATATACTGCCAGGGATCTGACGTTTCAGGGAACAGTGGGCATCACCACTGGGGCAAATACAATTGGACTCGCAGCTCGTTTCCTGTTCCAAAGGCTTCAAAGTAGGTTCCGGAGAAAAGACGACTTTGAACCCCTGCGTAATACCTTCCCGTTTCAGGAGTTTGCGTACTGCTTTGGCTAAAGGGCAGCCGCTTGTTTTGGATATATCGGCGACGCGAAAACTGAGTGCATCCAGACGGTTGCCGGCTCCCATACACGAGATGAGCGGAATCCCTCTCCGGTGACATTCTTTGGCCAGACTTACTTTGCTTTTTACCGTATCGATTGCATCAACCACATAATCCGGTTTCTCGGCAAAGAAAACTTCAGCTCCTTCCTCTTGATAAAAGAACTGGAATGTTTCTATTTTTGCGTTGGGGTTGATATCCAGTATCCTTTGTTTCATTACCTCAACCTTGGCTTTGCCAATCGTCGAGTGCAGGGCATGAAGCTGCCGGTTAATGTTTGTCAGGCAAATCTCATCAAAATCGACAAGTTTAAAGAAACCTATACCAGCTCTGGCCAGGGCTTCGGCCGTATAGGAGCCGACCCCGCCCAAACCGAAAATAGTCACTTTGCTGCTCTGAAGTTTTGACAGGCCTTCCTGACCAATCAACAATGCCGTACGGGAAAACTGATTTTGCATTATAAAACCTCGATTCCTACGACTCCGTAACCGGCATCCTCAATCGCCAATTGAATTGCTTCATCTTTGATGTCACTTAATGATTCCAGTATGGCCGTCTTGGACTCCAAATTAACATTGACCTCTGTTACACCTTCAAATTCACTTAAGGCCTCTTTTACATGACTGACACAGTGGCTGCAGCTCATACCTTCGATTGCAATTTTCTTTTTCATATTTTACACTCCTCGTAGATTAAATTGAGTTATCTTACCGGCCTGAACCGTTTTAGCCTCAGTGCATTCAGCAATACCGATACCGAGCTGAAGCTCATGACAGCAGCGGCAATGGCCGGATTCAGCAGGGGGCCTCCAAAGATATACAGGATTCCCATCGCAATAGGGATACCAAGGATATTGTAACCAAATGCCCAAAATAGATTTTGCTTAATATTTCTGATTGTATTTTTGCTTAACTGGATCGCAGCCGGAACATCGAGCAGGTCGCTTCGCATCAGAATAATATCCGCGGATTCCATCGCAACGTCCGTGCCTGAACCGATAGCTATCCCGATATCTGCCTGGGCGAGGGCCGGAGCGTCGTTGATGCCGTCACCAACCATGGCGACCTTCCTGCCTTCCTGTTGGAGCTTCTTCACTTCGTTTGCCTTATCCTGAGGCAGGACTTCAGCCAGCGTTCTGTCGATCCCAACAAGTTTCGCGATGGCCTCGGCCGTTCTTCTGTTGTCACCGGTAATCATGGCAACTTCGATACCCATGTTATGGAGGACCTCAATCGCCCTGCTGCTGTTTTCCTTTATCGTATCGGCTACGGCGATAATCCCCGCAATGGTGTTGTCAATCGCAATATACATTGGGGTCTTGCCTTCTCCGGCCAATTGATGCGAGACTTCTTCGAAGTGGCTAAGGACTATTTCTCTTTCATCTGTCAATTTTTTGTTGCCAAGCAGCACATTCCGGCCTTCGATCTGAACTTCAATCCCCTGACCGGGAATTGCTCCAAATGTATCAGGTTTCTTAAAAGTCAGACCTTTGTCCTCAGCTTCCTTAACAATTGCTTCTCCAAGCGGGTGCTCCGATCCTTTTTCGGCTGAGGCGGCAAGCTGCAGAAGATCGTTTTGACTGATCCCATCAGCAGTAATAACGTCTGTGACTTTGGGTTTCCCTTCCGTGATCGTACCGGTCTTATCAAAAACGATGGTATTAATTTTATGTGTAGTTTCTAACGCCACCCCGCTCTTGATCAAAACCCCGTATTCGGCGCCTTTACCTGTTCCGACCATGATCGCGGTAGGTGTGGCCAGCCCCAGGGCACAGGGGCAAGCAATAACAAGTACAGAGATAAAGATGGTCAGCACGAAAACTGTAGACTGCCCTCCGATAAAATACCAGCCTAAAGCTGAAAGAAGAGCAATCCCCATCACCGCCGGCACAAAGTAACCGGAAACCACATCGGCCAGCTTGGCAATCGGCGCTTTGGAACCCTGTGCTTCCTCAACTAATTTGATGATCTGCGCAAGGACCGTGTCCTTCCCGACTTTGGTCGCTACATATTTGATGATCCCGTTTTTATTAATACTGGCCCCGATGATTGCATCACCTGGATTCTTTTCCACCGGTATGCTTTCACCGGTAAGCATTGATTCATCCACGGAAGTAGTCCCTTCAACGACATTACCGTCAACAGACATTTTTTCTCCCGGTTTCACAAAGATAATATCACCGGCCTCAACCTCTTCGATCGGGATCTCAATTTCTTTTCCATCCCGGATAATGATGGCCGTCTTTGGTGTAAGCCCCATCAACTTTTTAATCGCTTCCGAGGTTTTGCCCTTCGTCACGGATTCCAGGTATTTCCCCAACGTAATCAGCGTCAGAATTACCCCCGCCGCTTCAAAGTACAGATGATTGGCGTATTCCGCATTTCCTGTGATAATCCGGGAAACTGCAAACACCCCATAAAGGAATCCTGCCGAAGTGCCGATCGCAATCAGGGAGTCCATATTCGGGTTTCCCTTGAACAACGTTTTAAAGCCAACTGTAAAAAATTTATAGCCTGCGACGATCACAGGCAGGATAAGAATCAGCTGAACCAGCGCGAAATTCAAAGGATTCATCATCGGATCAATGATCTTCGGCAAATGAAAGCCAATCGCGCTGCCAAACATATGCCCCATCGTGACGATCAGCAGCGGAACAGTAAAGATTGCGGACAGGACAAACTTCTGCCAGAGAACCATTCTTTCTCTTTCTTTTCTCACCTTATCTTCATCAATCTTTGTGTCTTCTTCCAAAGCCCTGTATCCGGCTTTTTCAACCGCCTTTTTGAAATCTGAAACGCGTAGTGTGGAAGGATCATAACGGATGCTTAGTCTCTCTGTAGCCAGGTTGACACTGGCCTCTTCAACTCCGTGCAGTTTCCGTACTGCCCTTTCAACAGCCTTTGCACAGGCTGCGCAGGTCATGCCTTCTATTTTCAGCGATTTTTTCGCCATCGTGTTCCCTCCTTTCAGCTTGGCTTTCTTTCATTCGCTCCAAATAATTTTGTTAAACACAGTCTATTTATTTGTTACCTTAGCTAATATCGGATAATCTTGTCAATTTTTCCCCCTGCCATTGCCTTGTTTTTAATTGTATCAGATTTCAATTGACGGTTCAAAAACAAACCCACTTTCCCCTGCGATGATTCATGTTCGCAGGAGAAAGTGGGTTTCATTAATTAGCAGCACTCGAAGAGGATTTGCTATTCTACAACATTTCCAAAAAGGCATCGACTCTGAGTTTGATTTGCTGGCGGTCAGCATCACTGTAGTCTGTTTCAATCTGCAGAAGCGGGATATTATGATTTTTTTTCAGATGTTCCTTGATCGAGTAAGACTCAATATTGTACGTATGACAGGCTTGCAATGTGATATCCACAACCCCGTCCACGTTGTATTCCTGAACCAGTCTGCTCAGCAGTTTAAAGCGGCCGGTATTCGGGGAACTGCAGGAGCACGGGATCTTGCTGTATTTTTCAGCCAGGGCTTCAAACGGATCCATTTCCTCGGAAACAAGATCAACCAGACCTTTAATGCCGCTGCAGGATTCCTGCAGCACAATTGCTCCGCCTGCTTCTTCAATAACCTGCATGACTTTTTCCTGTCCGGTACCCGTCGGACAGCCTGTGATGAGTATCCGTTTGCTGGAAGGCTGGGAAGCACCTTCACCTTTTGCTGTCATTTCTTTAAGTTCAGCAATCAGTTCCTTGACCTTGGCGGTGTATTCATCGCGTTTGAACTGGAAGCTTCTTCCCCACAGCACTTTCAGCAGGTCTGTACCTGAAATCGGAGTCGGATGCAATTTATTGAGACTAACCAGTTCCATTAAAAGCTTTCTTTCCTCGTTGTAGGTCCTGATGACCTCAGCGAGCTTCTCGTTGCTGATCTTGACATCTAAATTCTTTTCAAAATAATCCTTGGCTCGGTAAATTTGTTTGACCCAATGGGCCTGTCTGTCTTCCAGATTGGAGCTGTTCGGAATATCCAGCACGATCATCGGCTTATGCTCCGCCAGCAGCTCGTACATCTTTTTCTTGCCGTCACAGGTCGTTTCGGCCAGGACAATGTCTGCAAAATGAAAAAAGGGACATTTACCGCTTACAGCAAAGCCATAACTGGATTTGACCAGCGGACAGAGATTACGCGGCAGTACTTTTTCCGCCTCGGCTATTGGTTCCTGTTTGGTCGCACAAAGCCCTACGGGCACTGCCCCTGCAGCCTCGATGAGTTCTATCGGGGAAAACACACAATAATACCCTACTACATTTCTGCCTTGTTCCTTGGCCTCCTTGGCCATGACCATCCCGCTAGGGATCAGCTGGTCGAAGTAAGCCATTGTTTGAGCTCTCATTTTTCTTGTTCCTCCTCTTTTATAATTCATACCCCAGGATTGCAGCTCCCAGAGCCCCTACAGCCTGAGGACACGGCGGCACAGCCAGCCTGCATCCTATTTCCTGACTAAGCAGGTCTTTAAGCACCTGGTTCTGAGCTACCCCGCCGCAAAAAGCAACGGTATCCTGAAAATGGATCTTCCCAGCCATCACGCTGATGCGTTTCGCGATGGACTTTAACAAACCGGCGACAATACTTTCGACAGTAATGCCCTGCGCCAGCAAGCCGATGATTTCTGATTCGGCAAATACTGCGCACATACTGTTGATGTCAGCCGGGTCGGCATCTTCGGCGAGGGCGGATAACTGCGAAACCTCCAGGCCCAGTGTTTGGGCGGTTACTTGCAGGAACCTTCCAGTTCCGGCCGCGCATTTGTCGTTCAGCACAAAGTCTTCAACTTTGCCCTTTTCGCCAAAACCGATCACCTTGCTGTCCTGACCGCCAATATCAATCAACCCGCAGGCTTCCGGCAGCAGATAATGTACACCGCGGGCATGGCAGGTAATTTCACTGAACGTTTTATCAAACATTCCCTGTTGAATACGGCCATAGCCTGTACCGACAAGCAAACTAATATCATCACGGGTCAGTCCCTGCGGCTTCAGCAGGCGCTCCAGAACCTCCTGCCCTGCCTGGGAAGGGCTCCAGCCAGTCGGAATAATTTTTGAATCAACCTGTTCTCCATTAAAAAGAACTGCTTTGGTTGATACGGATCCGATGTCGATACCCACTGTCCATTTCATCTCGGGCCTCCAGCATACCTTTTCAATAATTGATTAAGCATTAATTCCCTCTGCTTCAAGCTTTCAAATTACTTTATTATAGCAAGCGTCAGATCTTTCTTGAAATACTTTTTATCTTCAAATAGGATTGCTATCTATCGATAATAACGATAATATAAAATCATTAACGTTAACGGACTAACGGATAAAGCAAAGACTAACAGCCTATCCTATCTGAGGGAGTGAATATCATGTTGTTGCATCAATTGGAGATTTTTACACAAGTAGCGGAAAAAAACAGCTTTTCTAAGGCTGCCCAAAGTCTTTTTTTAAGCCAGTCGACGGTCAGTACGCATATAAGCAATCTGGAGCACTACTTTGGTCAAAAACTGTTTGACCGGCTTGGAAAGGAAATTGTCTTAACACCTTTTGGGGAGAAATTATATCCATGGGCGAGGGAAATACTCAATGTAAAAGACAGGGCACTATGGGAAATGAAAGGCTGGACTGCAAAAATTGACGGTCATCTGCATATTGCTGCCAGCAGCGTTCCGGCTAAATATGCAATTCCGACTTTATTGGCCAAATTCTTAGGGGAGTATAAAGGAATTCAATTTGTCCTTAACCAGAGCGGTTCGGAAATTGTTGCAGCCAAGCTGTTGAACGGGGATGCCGAAATTGGTGTGCTGGGTAAACAATACCACGAGGATCAGTTGACTTTTATTCCTTTTCTGCAAGAAAAGCTGGTCTTAATCACACCCAGCAGCATTCATTTAAACAATCATATTTCCATTACTGAACTGGTGGATTACCCTTTTGTTTTTCGTAAGTCAGATTCGGGCACCCAGGCAAATGTCGTTCAAATGCTGCATACATCAGGTATTACGCTTTCCGACTTGCAGGTTGTCGGCTACTGCGACAACCTCGAAGCTCTTAAAGAGAGTGTCAGGGAAGGGATTGGCATCTCAATCATTTCAGGCATAGCCGCTCTGGATTATGTCAAAAGCAGACAGATCAATGCCTATGAACTTGCCGAACTGCCCGAAAAAAGAATGTTCTATTTTGCCCACCATAAAAAAAGAACCCTGTCTCCCTGGGCAGAAACTTTTATTCACTTCTGCCTGGAATCAGCCGGTCTTGTTTCGAATCAATATGCATCTTTGCCTGACTAACTTGACATTTTAGACTGCATAAAAATTTATGACCCTAGAAACCATCTATCACTTCTAAAAAATATAAACGGGATGTAATCTAACCCATCCAAGCGTAACATGGATGTAAAGCACGTCTATTAGCGCCAGGAGGGCGCTAATAGACGAAGAGCGGTTAGATTACGTCCCGTATATATACATAATACTTTATGGCTCACTCAGATTTTATCGAGTGCCTGCTTCAGATCGGCAATAATGTCTTCGGCATCCTCAATACCGATGGACAGTCTGATCATATCCGGCGTCACGCCGGAAGCAAGCTGTTCTTGCTCAGATAGCTGGGCATGAGTCGTGCTGGCCGGATGAATGACAAGAGATTTAGCATCGGCGACATTCGCGAGCAAAGAGAACAGCTCCAGGTTATTGATAAACCTTTTGCCTTCTTTGATGCCGCCCTTAATCCCAAAAGTAAAAATCGAACCGCTTCCTTTCGGAAAGTATTTTTTGGCTAGCGCATGGTATTTGTTTTCTTCAAGTTCCGGGTAATTGACCCAGGAGACACGCGGATGACCCTGGAGGAAATCAACGACTTTCCTGGTGTTCTCCACATGCTGTCTGACCCGGAGAGACAGAGTCTCAAGTCCCTGAAGCAAAAGGAACGAATTAAACGGGCTGATCGTTGCTCCCGTGTCCCGGATCAGCTGCAGCCGGATTTTGGAAATATAGGCCAACGGTCCAAGTGCTTCAAAGTATTTTAGACCATGATAGCTCGGATCAGGTTCGGTCATCCCCGGAAATTCGCCGCTTGCCGACCAGTCAAATTTTCCGGAATCAATGATCAGTCCTCCGATTGTCGTGCCATGTCCGCCGATAAACTTCGTTGCGGAATGCACAACAATATCCGCGCCGAATTCAATCGGCTTGAGAAGGTAAGGTGATGCAAATGTGCTATCAATAATCAGCGGGATACCATTTTCATGCGCGATTTGGGCCACAGCCTCAATATCGATAATGTTGATGCCCGGATTACCAAGGGCTTCTATATAGATAGCTTTTGTTTTTTTCGTGATGGCAGCCCGGAAGTTTTCCGGCTCATCGGGATTCACAAACGTGGTTTTTAAACCAAGTCTGGCCAACGTCGTCGAAAACAAATTATACGTTCCGCCATACAACGTATTCGCAGATACAATCTCATCGCCAGCACCGGCAATATTTAAGATGGCATACGTGACAGCGGCCGATCCGGATGCTGTTGCAATCGCGGCAGCTCCGCCCTCCAACGCTGCAATCCTCTTTTCCAGGACATCCGTCGTCGGATTCATCATCCGGGTATAGATATTGCCGGATTCCTCCAGGCTGAATAATTTAGCCGCATGATCCGTATCCTTAAATTCATACGAAGTCGTCTGATAAATTGGTACTGCTCTGGAACCTGTTGTCGGATCAGGCACCTGACCGGCATGTACTTGCAAAGTATCAAATTTCCAGTTATTTTTGCTCATATTGTTTCCCCTCTTAAATATTTTTAAATGTTCATATGTTCATATGTTTCTGGGTTCGCAATTATATTTATTTATCCTGAAACATTTCAGTACTTATATACCTTTCACCGGTATCCGGAAGAATGACCACAATCATTTTTCCTTCATTTTCTGGACGTTTGGCAACTTCCAGGGCGGCAAAAGCGGCTGCACCGGCGGAAATCCCGACCAGCATTCCCTCTTTTTTCACCAGTTCTCTTCCCGTCTGATACGCTTCCTGATCCGTCACCTGGAATATTTCATCAATGAGGTCAATGTTTAAAACTCCGGGAACAAACCCTGCTCCGATTCCCTGAAGGTTGTGGGAACCCGGCCTGCCCCCTGAGAGGACCGGAGAGCCTTGAGGTTCCACTGCGATCACCTTTAGTTCAGGTTTACGCACCTTCAGAACTTCTCCTATACCTGTAAGCGTGCCTCCTGTTCCAACTCCGGCAACCAGAATGTCTATTTCGCCATCTGTATCGGCCCAGATTTCCTCAGCCGTCGTCTCCCGATGGATTTGAGGGTTGGCCTGATTTTCAAACTGCTGGGGAATAAAGGATCCTGGGATTTCCCGGGCCAACTCCGCTGCTTTTTTAATTGAACCTGTCATCCCTTCCGAACCTGGCGTCAGGATGACTTCAGCACCGTAAGCCTGAAGCAGCTTCCGCCTCTCTACACTCATTGTTTCCGGCATGGTCAGGATCAGCCGGTACCCTTTGGCCGCTGCAACAAAAGCCAGGCCAATGCCGGTATTACCGCTGGTCGGTTCAATGATCACCGAATCCTTTGTCATGAGGCCTTTTTTCTCGGCATCCAGAATCATATTCAAAGCGATCCTGTCCTTGATGCTACCACCAGGATTGAACGATTCAATCTTCGCAATTACCTCCGCATTGATTCCGGCAGAGATATGATGAAGTCTTACCAGCGGTGTACCGCCAATAAGCTCCGTCAAACCGTCATATATTTTTCCCATTTTATGCACCATCCTTACCCA
Source organism: Dehalobacter sp. (assembly GCF_030063005.1). Taxonomy (NCBI): domain Bacteria; kingdom Bacillati; phylum Bacillota; class Clostridia; order Eubacteriales; family Desulfitobacteriaceae; genus Dehalobacter; species Dehalobacter sp. Next base: position 1,718 of record NZ_JAPDHR010000057.1, on the reverse strand, counting down.
GCTGACAATATTTCATATGTCTGCGAACACTTTCGGTATGCTTCTCTACCACCCTCGAGATGATCCGCCGCCCCCGGAAGAACCGCCTCCGAACCCGCCACCACCAAAACCACCGCCGGAAGATCCGCCTCCAAATCCGCCTCCGAATCCCCCCCCGAAAGGACCACGGAAATTGCCGCTCCGCTTGCCTTTGTTACGGCTGTTAAAGTAAATAATGATAACGAGCACAACAATGATGATGATCCAGTCATAATCAAATCCTGATGATTCTTCAGCTGCTAATTCCTCCGATGCCCCCAGATCATCAATACCATATTCCTGGCAGACCTCAGCGACCAGGAGATTAAATACCAGATAGACGCCGCCGTCGTAATCCCCATCCTGGAAATACGGTGTAGACTGGTCCAGAAAACGACCGGCCTTGGCATCATTAATCCTACCTTCCAGACCATAGCCCACTTCTATTCTGCGCTCCCGGTCATCTTTGCTGATCAGGAACAATACACCGTTGTTTTTTTCCTGATCTCCAATGCCCCAGACCCGAAACAGTTTATTGGCATACTCCTCAACCGTGCTGCCTTCCAGGGAATCAACCGTCACAACGGCGATCTGGGCCGAGGTTTTTTCATCCAGAGCAGCGGCAATTCTAAGAATTTCCTGTTTTGTTGTATCTGACAGCATACCGGCATAATCCTGTACATAGATATCCGTTGCCGGCTTGACCGGCAGCGTCACTGCCAGCAGAGAAGGGCAAACCCCTGCCGTCAGCAAAAATACAGCCAGGAATACGAAAAGCAGTTTCTTTGCCATTCCTGTCCTCCTACTCGCCAAATTTTACTACCGGAGCCTTTTCTGCTCCTTCCTCGGCTTCGTAGTAAGTGTAGCTTTCAAAATTAAACATCCCTGCAATAATATTTCTCGGGAAACGCTTAATAGAAGTATTAAACGTTTGAACAGCCTCATTATAATCCTGACGGGCAATTGCCAAGCGGTTCTCAGTCCCGGCCAGTTCATCCTGCAGGGCAATGAAGTTCTGGTTTGCTTTCAGATCCGGATAATTCTCAACGATCACCAGTAATCTGGACAAAGCACTGCTCAGCTCATCGTCCGCTGCTACTTTTTCATTGATTGTCTGGGCTCCGGCCAGTTTCGAACGCGCATCCGCGATAGCGGTAAATACTTCATTTTCATGCGCAGCATATCCCTTGACTGTTGCAACAAGATTTGGAATCAGGTCCATTCTGCGCTGCAGCTGGTTCTCGACCTGGCTCCACTTACTTTTTACATTTTCATCAGCAGTCACCAGACTGTTATAGCTGCCGATCAAAGAACCTCCAATTATCATAATCAGAATCAGGATAATTCCCAATACAATAGCTGTCTTTTTCATTTTTCTCCCCCATTCAGTAATTTTCTTTTTGATCTTAGGAACATCTTAACATAATTTTAGAAACATCTTAAATCCTTTTTTGTCCTTTTTACCTTTTGGATAAAGAAACAAGACGACCGGTATCATAGACAAGATAATTTTTAAGCATAATGAACATATATTGGATCTGGATATATCTACCAATATAAAAAGAGGTGAACAGCGAGGCCACTGAAAAAGTGGTACCTGAACCTCAAAAGCAAAAGAGCTGGAATTACGAAGAAAGAAGTAATTCCAGCTCTTTTTTGATACAATTAAATAGAGAAAAAACTTCAGCGCAGGTAATCAT
>NZ_JAPDHR010000056.1:0-2988 GCF_030063005.1 Dehalobacter sp. | reverse complement strand
TATTATAACACATTACCACAAATTGCTCAATACTAAATAGCAATAATTTGACGATTTTCTAACAAAAAAAGCCCTGTTTTCAAGGCTTTCAAAGATTTTAATATTTATGCAAGTGTCAAAGACCCGGGTATGAGGAAAGCAGCAGAGTACCGGAACCAGATCATGAAAATCAAAAGTTACCAAGAAATGAAGACGTTGTTTTCAGGCATTTACTCGATGGAATGCCCGGACCATTAATCCGGCTATCAAAATATTAAGTAAATTTGCTTGACAATAAAATGGAGGTTCCTTATAATTACGAGTATTAAAAAGCTAGGAAGAGATTTACAGCGTATATTTTATTTTACTTGTGTATATAATGTCTCACATAAAAGGATTCAAAAAAATTACCTCATAAGAAAAAGAGGGAGGGGTATTTTTTATGCCCGAAAAAGAAGTCATTTTAACGCTTGATGGTTTGAAGAAACTGGAAGAAGAACTGGAGATTCTAAAGACCCAAAGAAGGAGAGAAGTTGCTGAAAGGATTAAACAAGCCATTGAGTTTGGAGATATATCCGAAAACTCAGAATATGAAGATGCTAAAAATGAACAGGCTTTTATTGAAGGCAGGATCATTACTCTCGAGAAAATGCTGAGAAATGCCAGAGTCATTGACGACAATGATGAAAAAGACCATGTTGCCATAGGAAGTACAGTGCTGTTAAAAGATGTTGAATACGGGGACGAAGAAGAGTATACCATCGTCGGCTCGGCAGAGGCAGATCCGGCAGTCAATAAAATTTCCAATGAATCACCGGTTGGCAAAGCTGTTCTTGGACAAATTAAAGGCAGCGTTGTTGAGGTTAATGTTCCGGCAGGAATGCTTCGTTATGAAATTGTAGATATCCGTTAGTTTATTTGCTGCTTTCTATTAAAAAATTTGTTCGTTCAATGGTCCATTTCAACAAAATGAAGCTGAATTTTAGCCCGTAATACCGCGTGATGGTGTTACGGGCTGGATAGTGTTTACAGGGTATTGGTATTATGTGAACACTAAATCTACATGTTTCCGCTGGTTAAATTTTTGTATGACTGCGTTGCCCTTCATTTCCTTGCCATCCGAAAATTTTCCTCAACGGTTTACATGTGTTTTAGAGCTGATAAGGTACTAGTTGGATAGCCTTGTTTGGTATAATATAGTATTGAACTGAAACAGATGTTGGGGGAAAAAACGATGGAAAATCTGGATATTAATGAACTGATGCGTATTCGCTTGGACAAGCTGGACAATCTCAGGGCGAAAGGTATTGAGCCCTATGCGGACCATTACTTGAGAACCCATTTATCACAAGGCATTATCGAGAATTTTGATGAGCTGGAAGGGCAGGATGTCAGCGCAGCCGGAAGAATCATGTCCAAAAGAGATCAAGGGAAAGTTCTTTTCGTGCACATTCAAGACCTTCAGGGGAAAATCCAGATCTATATTCGGGTTGATGCGTTCGGCGAAGAAATGTTTGACACGATAAAGACGTTTGATATTGGTGATATTATCGGCGTCCGCGGCAGCGTTTTCCGTACCAAAAGAGGCGAGATTTCAATAAAGGCTGAGGATATTACATTGCTATCAAAATCGCTGAGACCGCTGCCGGAAAAGTTTCATGGGCTTACCAACGTCGATATCCGTTACCGTCAGCGTTATCTTGATTTGATCATGAATGCAGAAGTGAAGGAAACATTTATCACCAGAAATAAAATTATTAGAACGATGCGTGAATACCTGGAAGAGAAAGGATTTCTGGAGGTTGAGACGCCTACGCTGCTTCCGATCGCAGGCGGCGCGACTGCAAAGCCTTTTATTACGCATCATAACGCGCTTGATATGCAGTTATACATGAGGATAGCTCTGGAACTTCCGCTTAAGAGGCTGATTGTGGGCGGTTTTGAAAAGGTATTTGAAATTGGCCGTAATTTCCGGAATGAAGGAATTTCGATTAAGCATAACCCTGAATTTACCATGATGGAACTATATCAGGCTTATGCAAATTATGAAGACATTATGAACCTTACAGAGGATATGATCGTTTATATTGTGGAGAAAGTTCTTCATACCCAGGAAGTTACTTATCAGGGTGAAAAGATTAATTTCGCGAAGCCCTGGCGCCGCTTGCCGATGCTTGACGCAATTAAAGAGTATGCTGGAATAGATTTTACCCAAATTGAAACCGATGAAGAAGCCAGAAAAGTTGCCATGGAGAAAGGGCTGCAAATTAATGCCCTGGAAACCAAGGGCAAAATTATCAATGAGGTTTTTGAAGAATTTGTTGAACCAAAACTTATTCAACCAACTTTTATCATCGGTCATCCTGTAGAAATTTCTCCTCTTGCTAAAAGGAATGCAGAAAATCCTGAGTATACGGACAGGTTTGAGGTATTTATTTATGGTAGAGAGGCAGGAAATGCGTTCTCGGAGTTAAATGACCCCATTGATCAGAGAGGGAGATTTGAAAAACAGGTTCTGGAAAGAGAAAAGGGTGACGATGAGGCGCACATGATGGATGAAGACTTTCTTCAAGCGCTTGAATATGGACTTCCGCCTACAGGCGGACTTGGCATTGGGATTGACAGGCTCGTCATGCTTCTGACAGATTCAGCCTCTATCAGGGACGTTATCTTATTTCCTACCATGAAATCCAGAGAAGATTAATAAAGATGAATATTTAATTAAGAAAATGATTATCCTTTAGATATTCGTAGAATTTTGTAGAAAAAACGAAGCATTCTTGACCTAGTGATGTTTAAACTGGGATAAAGATGCTTGAAAGGTACCGGTAACTTTGTTATTATAACTAAGCGCTCGGGACACAGCGAGCCAAAAGGAAATCAAGGTCATTGAAAACTGAACAACAAGAATGAATTAAAAGCTAGACTCGTCAATGAATTTTTGGTAAACAAACGAGCTGAATCAAGCTCCGTAAATAGTTTTTATGGAGAGTTTGATCCTGGCTCAGG
>NZ_JAPDHR010000055.1:0-23136 GCF_030063005.1 Dehalobacter sp. | reverse complement strand
AATATGATTATGGATACTTTTCTTAGCACTATTCCACGGTCTTTCAAAGAACGATTGTTGTTTGCAACCTGATGTGTCAGAAAAATCATGGCTTTAACCATTATTTAATGGTGGGAAAGTTGAGTTAATTACAGTTACCTATCATTCACAACAAGGTCTTCCTGCATAATCTTGTTAAAAACAGTAACCAGATACGGATCAAATTGTTTGCCGGCGCACTTATTGATTTCAACAAGTGCACTATAGGGGTCCATGGCCCGTTTATAGGGCCTTTCATGCGTGATCACATCGTAGGAATCAACAATAGAAACTATCCTCGAGAACAGCGGGATTTCATCTTCTTTCAGCCCCTGCGGGTAACCTTTTCCATTCCACCATTCATGATGACCGAGAACGGCTTCTGAGACATGCGCTAATTCCCTGGACGACTGCGTGATCCGATAGCCGATTTCGGAATGTTTTTTCATAATGCTCCATTCTTCCGGGGTCAAGTCACCTTGTTTTTTTAAGATTTCCCCCGGAACACCGATCTTGCCGATATCATGCAGCATTGCAACTTGGACCAATTCGACGATCTCTCTTGGGGACAGGCCGATCTGACTGCCGAATTTACTGACCAGACTTTTCAGCCTCATGACATGGGCTTCCGTCTGATAATCTTTTTCCCAGAGCAGTTTTTCCAGGAACTCGATGATGGCAAGGCGGGATTTCTTGCTTTCATTTAATTTGTTGCTATACATTTTTTCCTCAGCCTGGCTGATCATTTTTGCCAGGGGTTGTTCCCTGTTCTCATAAACCGTCAGGCCAAACGAGATATCTATTGGTACCGTTTGCGGGCGGGAGATTTTTAAATTATTTTTAATATTGTTTAAAAACACGCCGGCCTGATCAAGCGGCACACCAGGCATGATAATGATAAATTCGTCCCCGCCCCATCGGATAATCACATTCTCAGTGCCGATCGTCTCTTGCATGATTCTGATCCCGTCAGCAAGCAATTCATCCCCTTTTTCATGACCAAAGGTGTCGTTGATCAGTTTCAGACCATTAAAATCCCCCATGGCCAATGTTGCAGGCATGAGGGTTTTATCAAGGAAATCTTCCAGCACATTTTCAAAATAGGTACGGCTGTAGGCCCCCGTTAATTTATCATAAATGACAAGTTTTCTGATATTTGCTTCTTTGCTTTCGAGCTCCTCCCGGATGCTTTGAAAATACAGGGCCTGCATATTAAGATAAGCAAGCAGACCAACAACACCGGCAACTAAATAACCTACAGACGGTGAAATAACGTTAATTAATTTGCACAACGGATAAAGTAAAATCGACAAGGCCCAAAAAATATAGGTATAGCCAAGTATTATTCGGATCGGGCCTTGTGGTGTTTTTGCTTTTAAGCATGTCATAGCAGCTTTGGATAATAATGCAATGATCCAGACAACAGATAGAAGTAAAAGAGCGGTTGCCGAGATTCCCTGAACAGCAATACATATAAAAGCAACGATCAGAAAGCCCGTGCCGATATCCCAAAACACCGGGTAGCTTCTGCTAAAAAACAACAGCGTACCCTTGAATATCAGCCAGTACCCTGCGATCGAAGAGGCATAGTTGATAATCTGAAGCACCACGGACGGGCTGTCGGTTTCCAGCAATGCAGTTCTGGAAAGATAGGTTATCATGAGCATCAAGACAGAAAGACTCCATGCTAAGAAATAATGTTTCTTCTCGGAAAAATATAAAAATCCGTAAGATATCAACAAGACCAGGGTAATTGAAATACTGGCTGCAACGATGGAATCCGCTGTCATATTAAATCCCCTCCTCAGAAAAAAAAATCGCGGCCAAAGCAGCCGCGGTTTTCATCTTCTGTGTGCAACCCGACTGTCAATATGCTTCAGCACTTAGACTCGTAGCTTTGCGTCCCTGCTTTTCAACAGGTTTGCCAATGGATCATATGATTTTAACTCAATTATAGTAAAATACACGAAATCTGTCAATAAATGTATGAATAATCAATAAATGTATGAATATTCAGAGTCTGACTATTCATACATTTATTGATTAATATTATGCAATAGATATTATCATCCAGATCAGATTCTTCTTACATGGTTTCCAAATTTAGTTCATGTTTTTTTCCTTTGGATGATCAGGATCAGACCTGCCAGAATCAGCAGGATCGGGACCACCAGGCCTAGATCTATATAGCGCTGAATTGACGTTACAAACATCCCAGTAAAGGATATGCACGCTAGAGCGGTTAGAATAAAAACAGGCACCAGCAGACCGCGCGGGCGTCCGGAAAATAAATAGAGTTGAAATAGACCGACTGCAACAGCCAGCGGATAGACCGGCCAGGTATATCCGGAAAATTGCCAGTGTGTAAAAGTCTCAAAGATGAACAACAGACCAATAACGGTAAGGATACCACCGGGAACTAGCAATCCGGGGCTTTCTTTCTTACTGAAATAGTTGAATTCAAAAGCAAGCCCGAGAATAAGGATCAATACCGGCCAAAGAAATTCCATACTGAAGATTTGCCAGTTGCCAAGATTATCTATAAGCAGCAAGCCTCCTGTAAGGATTAGAATGATTCCCCAAAATAAGCCGCTTTTGTTCATATAGAGCCTCCTCTCACCTTATAAAGGTTAATAAGATACTCGAGATTTAAGAACTACAAATTCGTGTTAGATAATGGATTATTTTGATAAATAAAGTTCCCCGTCGTAGGAAGAAATCCTTCCATATAGATCAGGCCGGCGGTCTCTAAAGATCCCCCACTCCAGCCGCTGAACCTCGAGCTGGTCCAGATCAAATTCCGCGATTAGAACCGCTTCTTCGTTTCGTCCAGCCTCCGCTATCTTATTACCCTGCGGTCCGGCAATGAAAGAAGAACCATAGAAGGTGATTTTGGAATCATCCTCTTCCTCGACACCAATCCGGTTGGATGCGACCACAGGGATCAGGTTCGCGGCAGCATGGCCGAGCATGCAGGCCTGCCAATGGTCTTTGGAATCGATCGCCTGATCCATCGGTTCTGAACCGATGGCTGTCGGATATAACAGGATCTCCGCCCCCATCAGGGTCATGCAGCGGGCAGCTTCCGGGTACCATTGATCCCAACAGACGCCGACTCCAATCTTGGCGTAGCGCGTTTGCCAGACTTTAAAGCCTGTATCACCGGGGTTAAAATAGAATTTTTCCTCATAGCCCGGCCCGTCGGGGATATGACTCTTTCTGTATTTGCCGAGGATCTCACCATCGGCATCAATCACGGCAATCGTATTATAGCGCGCGTAGTTTTTCTTCTCATAAAAACTGATCGGCAGGACGATCTCCAGCTCTCTGGCAATTTTCCGGAAATGTCTGACTGCTTGATTATCTTCTAGCTCTGCTGCATAAAGGTAAAAATCCGATTTTTCTTTCTGACAAAAATACGGGGTTTCGAACAACTCCTGCAATAGGATGATCTGCGCGCCCCGGGCTGCTGCCTCCCTGACCAGTGTCTCCGCCCCCGCAATATTTTCTTCAACGTTACTGGTGCAGCGCATCTGGGTTGCTGCCACTTTGACGTTTCTCATCGTTAATATTCCTTCCCAATGCCTGATTTCGGTGTGTTCTGAACCTGATCTTACAGGTGTTTCTACTATTTTGTTAATTTGTATGCATTTTCTATTTTACATGATGCAGAAAAAAACCACAACGCAGAAGAGCGCAACATATAACAGATGTATCTGCTACGTTCTCCTCTTTGTTTATATTTTTATTTCAGATTTTGGTATATATTGTCGGGCAATTCATACACTGACCTTCAATGGTTTACAGCAGGCATCTGCTGGGTTGTACAGTGAACATTGCCGCCTTCCCCAATAATTGCCATTCCATTAATGGTGCGGATCCGTCTTTCTGGAAAGATCCCGCTCAGGGTCCGAATAGCCAGGGCATCTGTTTCGGCAGCCTGGCCGCCAAATACAGGTAAAATAATTCCGCCGTTGACAAAGTAAAAGTTCAGATAACTCAGCGTCAGGCGTTTACCGTCGGCAAATACGGCGGGAGGCTGCTGTATTGGGATGATTTCAAAGGTTCTTCCTCTGGCATCCGTTTCTCGGCTTAACACCGCAAGGTTTTCCCGGGTAATCGCATAATTCGGATCGCAAGGGTCATCACAGACCTGAATCAGGATTTTGCCAGGCGAAGCAAAACAGGCGATATTGTCGACATGTCCGTCTGTTTCATCTCCACATAAGCCTTTTCCCAGCCAGATGACTTTGTGGATACTCAAATATTTCTTCAATAGTTCCGTAATCTGCTCCCGGGAAAGATCAGGGTTGCGGTTCGGATTGAGCAGGCATTCGGCCGTTGTCAAGAGTGTACCTTCTCCATCCACGTGCAACGAGCCGCCTTCCATAATCAGCGGCGCATCAAACGGTTTCAGGCCGAGGTGCTTCAATATTTGCGGTGCGACCTGGTTGTCCAGATCCCAGTCCGGATATTTGCCGCCCCAGGCATTGAAGTGCCAGTTGATGCCGGCTATATCTCCCTGATCATTGACGATAAACGTCGGCCCGTTATCCCGAAGCCAGGCATCATTATGCGCCAACGGCAGGAGCTCGATCTGCCTGTTCCGAAAGCGGCCTTCGAGCAGCAATCGTTCTTTGGGGTTTACCAATACGGTGACGGGTTCAAATTCCCCGATAGCTCGAATAATGTCGGTATAACCCTCGCAAACAGCCTCGTAATTTTCCGGATGACACATTGATGCCCCGACCGGCCAGGAAATAAAGGTACGTTCGTGTCTGGCCCATTCCGCAGGCATTCTATATTTTAAATCGCTCGGAAACATCAGTTTATCCTTTCTTTAGCAACAACATATATCATCATTACTTTCAAATCTACTTTTGTCATGATGATTATTTATGGTTCATTTTACATGAAAATCCAACTACTTTTCAAGGCATAAAATCACCCCACGATGATTGTGGGGTGCATCAGACAATATTCAATGATTGATGGGTATACGTTAAAGTTATTCTTTATCTTGAAACTTTTCCGTGTCTTCACGCCGGATCTGGGCGCGTTTGATCTTGCCGCCGATCGTCTTCGGCAGTTCGTCGACAAATTCGAGAATTCTCGGGTATTTATACGGAGCCGTCACCTTTTTGACATAGTTTTGGATCTCTTTTTTTAACAATTCAGAAGCCGTATAGCCTTTGGCCAGCACAACAGTCGCTTTGACGACCGTTCCCCTAACAGCATCCGGCGCGCCGGTCACAGCACACTCCACGACTGCGGGATGCTCAATTAGTGCACTTTCAACTTCAAAAGGACTGATCCTATAGCCGGACGCCTTGATGACATCATCATTGCGGCCAACAAACCATAAAAAGCCGTGTTCATCCCAGTAGGCCATATCCCCTGTGTGGTATGTATCGTCATACCACACTTTATGGGTAGCAGTTTCATCCATGTAGTACCCACAGAACAATCCGGCAGGTTTATTGGAATCAGCCTCGCGGATGACCAGTTCTCCTTCGACTCCCGGAGGGCATGGAGCTCCGTTTTCATCGACCACATCGATCTTGTAAGCCGGGTTCGGTTTGCCCATTGCTCCCGGATAGATATCCAGCCATTCAAAGTTGGCAACCAGCACGGTTGTCTCGCTCTGGCCAAATCCATTTAAGATGCTTAAGCCGGTAATGCTTTTAAAACGGTTAAAGACATCCGGATTTAAAGGTTCTCCGGCTGTGGAGCAGTGAACAATCGAGGACAGATTATATTTTTCGAGATTGTGTTCAAGCAGAAAACGATAAATTGTCGGAGGTGCGCAAAACGTGGACAGCTTATATTTTTGCATCATTTCCAAAAGCTTTTCCGGGATAAACTTATCCATATCATAGACAAACTGCACCGCACCGCAAATCCACTGGCCGTAAATTTTCCCCCAGCCGAATTTAGCCCAGCCGGAATCGGAAACCGTCAGGTGCAGCCCGCCGTCCACGACGCGCTGCCAGTATTTAGCCGTCACAATATGACCAAGCGGATAGGTGAAGCTCTGAATGGCCATTTTTGGCATGCTCGTGGTCCCTGACGTGAAATAGATGATCATTGTATCGTCATTCGTTGTCGCGTCAGCACCTGTCGGCCGGACCCAGTTTTCGGAAGCAGCCTCCATGCTGCTGTCAAAATCAACCCAGCCGGGACGCTTAGCACCGACCAGAAACAGCGTCTGGAGCGTTGATGATTCTTCCCTGGAAGCTTCGACATGGTCGAGAATTACCGGATCATGATAGGCGATGATCGCTTTAATCGATGCGGCATTATTTCGATAAATAATATCCTTCTGCGTAAGCTGATTGGAAGAAGGAATATAGATCGCGCCGATTTTGGCCAGAGCCAGAATCGCTATGTACACTTCATAACGCCTTCTCAGGATCAGCATGACTTTGTCGCCTTTTCGGATCCCGGCTTCGCTTAACATGTTCGCCGTTTTATCCGAGTATTTTTTCAGATCGGCAAAGGTAAATATCCGTTCATTATCGTGGTCGTCGCACCAGACCAGCGCTGGACGCTCTGGTTCCAGACGGGCATATTCATCGACGATATCATACGCAAAATTGAAATTGTCAGGTACTTTCACTTGATAATTCGCACAAAAATCTTCATAAGAATCAAAATCGGTTTTCCCGATATATCTTGAAGCGAGGTTCATCTGTTCACATCCTTTATAAAAGTATGACGGTTAAAAATTTTGCTGATCTTTTTTCGAGGGCTAGCATTTTATGTGGAATCAAGGAATTAAAATACAGAGAGTCTCCCGGGTCCAGCACATATTCCATACTGCCGATGATGACTTTCATCTTGCCTTCCAGACAGAAGTTAAATTCCTGTCCGTGATGGGAAACAAGTTCAGGACTATTTTCTGCATCCAGGGTCACCAGCAGCGGTTCAATTTTTCTGTTAACGTACTGATAAGCCAGACTCTGAAAATCATACTGGTCATACCGTTCAACTTTGAGACCCTTACCCTTTTTGATGAAGCAGACATCATGCAGTTTGGGCGAGACACCGGTAAGAACATCCGTTAAATCGACCTGATAACAATCGGCAATTTCATAGAGAATACTGATCGGAATATCATCTTCTCCTTTTTCATACTTCAGATATTCTTGAACAGGTAGTCCGATTTTACGCGCAGCCTCTTCTTCGGCCCAACCGGTAAGTAATCTTAAGCCTTTAATTCTCTCGGCAATATCCCTCACCTTTTCATTCATCTTTCAAGCCTTCCTTTCGCGTGAAATAGTGGATCATGTAATGATCCTCGAGGTACAGCCAGCGGGCCTTACACCTTTGTTCCTGCACAACGGCATTTGTCTCGAGAAGATGATCCGCTTTTTTGGCATCTTCCAGCAGGCAGAATGGGCAGGCATGATGCCGTTTGGCGACCGTGGAATAACAGCGCTCGCCAAGTTTGACACCGCTGTCCTGCGCTGCCTTATTTGTGGCGACAACGATCCGGCGGCTGGTAATCAGATAAGCCGGTTCTTCGATCAGCTCCAAGCCCTTGACAAAGCATCCGATGTATTTCTGTTTGCGTAAATCAAGCTGAATCTTCATAAAGCGGGTGTGCTTGATTTTATATTGATTCAGACATCGGGTGATCCGGCTTTCATCTTTCTGGGAATGAAAAAGGAATTTCATCCCGTATTCAAAGCCGTCATCTTTGGGGGTCTTGCGAATAATCAGCGCATTAAATGAAAATTCTTCATTTTCAAACGTAAACATGATATCGATAATGACAATATTGACTGGAATATCCACTGGGAAAAAAGCATATATCCCACCTGTGCTCAAATCCAGGATTGCAATCGGAAATGTTTTCTCCACTTCGACCTTCCGGTTGTTAATCGAGGAAATCTTCGCTGTGGCTGGAATATCATGGATCAAATCGACACGGAAATACTTCCGCTTTTCCTGAAAGTCTTCCATCCAATCACCTCATGAAACAGTTTGAAAATCATGTCAATGCGTTTTTCTGATAAATACCATTTTACATGATGTTGGATAGAACCACAACGAATGTACCCGCAAAAATTTGCGAATAATATGCCACGGATGAGTCCGGACAAAAAAATACCAAAGTCCAAACATTGATTTGGAGACTCTGGTATTGCTAAAAAACACAATGCAGAAATATTGAGTTTTATCGTTACAAGTTTTACAGATTATTTTCCGGATAAAGTGTTTCGGGTTTCTTTTCTGTTTTTTTCTTTTTTTGTTTCATAATATTCTTTGGATTTTTGTCGCCCATACCGATCCTCCCTCACATGTTATAGGATCATTTTATCCATATTATGGATATTCTATACATTGTAAAAGGGATGCTGTTAAAAATGAGACAGCACAAGTATCAGCAATGGAATTGATAAACAGCTAAGCAAGGTTGAAATCAGCACCGTCTGTGATGCCAGACGTGCATCATTTTTGTATTCAATCGCCATTAAAACCGTATTGGTTGCAATAGGCATGCCGGCCATGATGACCGGGATGGCAATTAGCCACATCTGATCAATCTGAAAGATATATTTGACCAAAACCAGGGTTAATAACGGCATCACAAGCAATCTGACGACCGACAGGATATAAATACCGATATCACTGAACATCCGTTGAAGCGGCAGTTCACTTAATGTCGCCCCGATGGTCAGCATTGACAGAGGAACACAGGTATTTCCAATCGCATCGATCGTGCCGGTCATAAATTCGGGCAGCGGAACAGCGGTGATAAATAAAATGAACCCGATGATACTCGCACCCACGCCCGGATTAATAATTTTTTTCAGGTTTAGCCTTGTAGGATGTTCGGTTTTATTCGCATTCATGATTTTAATGCCAAGCGTATACAACAACAAGTTAAACATAATATTGTAGATCGCAGCATAAAATATTGCTTCTTTGCCATAGAGCGCCTGAAATATCGGAAAACCTAAAAAGCCTGTATTTGCAAAAACAATTCCAAAATTAAAGATGGCTTCTCTGGTCAGATCTTTGGTCAGGATCTTCGCTGTCAGTTTCCCGACGAGAAAGGCAAGACCGTAGCAGGGTATCGTAAGCAAGAAAACAAAAAGTGCCGTATGCAGCCTCTCCGTAGTAAAAGATACTCTCATCCCGGACAGGATCAAGGCCGGAAGTGCAATTGTCAGGACAAATTTAGAAAAAACCTGAGTCGCTGCCGGTGGAATAATCTTCACTTTGGCCAGGACATAACCCAGTAAAATCGTTAAGAACAAAATCCCCAGTTGATTATAGACGCCTTGTAGTTCCACTTTTCTCTCTCCAATAGTTTAAGCTGAAATTTTACGAAAGTTATACAATTTATTATTATATCATAAGCTGAAGTACTTTTTGAAATGCTTTTGGAATCGGCAGGTCCTTCAGTTTCTCCCGGGAAATCCAGGCAAGCCCTGATTTTACCTCCGAGTCCGGCTTGAGCGAGAACAAAATGACATCCATTTGCCAGACCTGATGTGTGAAAACATGCCGAACGCTGCCCAAGTATTTAATAAATCGGAGATCTAACTCCCAGTCGCGACGGAACAGTTCTTCCGCAGAAGAAGCAGATTCCTTTTGGACGAGCGGCAGTCCCCACATGTTGCCGAGCAGCTGTGTATTGCTGCGGTACTCCATTAGAATATCCCCGTCGTTACAGACAAGCGCCGTCCAGTAATCGAAGCGGGCCGCTTTTTTTGCTTTCTTCTTAACCGGCAGGACAGTCTCCCTGTGCGTACGATGGGCAGTACAGACGGTACGCCAGGGACAGTCCCGGCAACCGGGAGTATTGGGTGTACAGCACATTGCGCCAAGTTCCATCAGTGCCTGGGTAAATTCCCCCGCCCTATCTTTGGGAATCATTTCTCTAATCATTTCAGCAATTTGCTTTTGCGTTTTTTGCTGGCTAATGTCAGCTTCAAGTCCCAGAAGACGGGTTGCGACCCGCAGTACATTCCCGTCAACAGCCGGATAAGGCAGATTGTAAGCAATACTTGCAATAGCCCCAGCCGTATAGTCACCGATTCCTGGCAAAGCGCGGATTTCCGGATAAGTGCGCGGAAAATTCCCACTGTACCTGTCATGTACCACGATGGCAGCCTGATGAAGGTTCCTGGCCCGACGGTAATAACCAAGACCTTTCCATATGGCTAAAACGTCCCCCTCGTCCGCGTCAGCCAGACTGCCAATATCCGGAAACCGCTCCAGGAACCTCAGGTAATAATCTATAACCGTATCGACCCGTGTTTGCTGAAGCATGATTTCCGATAACCAGACCGCGTAGGGGTCGTTCGTTCTTCTCCAGGGCAGCTCCCTTTTATTTTGGTCATACCAGGCCAATAATAACGCAGCAATCTCTGACGGTTTCTCCTGAATATTTTTTGGTTTATCTACTAGATCCGCTAATTTATTCAAGCTGCCTCCCTGTTATTCGCCTCGATGTTTGATATTGCTAATTACATGCATTTTAGAGTTAACAAGTTACTGGTAAGAAGATCAGGCTTTGCTTCAGAGCTCGTCAGCCATTTTCCGCAGTCTGGCATCCGCCGTACAGAAAATAACCTGACGCGAGTGTGACAGTTCCTGCAGATAAGCCAGTGCTTTCTTCCAAAATCCCTCGGTTCCGTTCATTGATCCGGCCAGAAAGAACAAAGGAATCTCAATGCTGCTGTCCTCAAGAGCGGCTTCAGCAAGGGCCAGACGGTAAGCAAAATAATACGAATAGGCTTCGGCCATCATCATTTCTTTTTTATCCGACAGGTTCAACGAAAATGCCCGCCTCAAAAACCGCTGCGCTTTAATCTTTAAAACAATGCCATTCTCGGCCTGCCACTTTTGCAGCGAGGCTTCAAGCAGTTCCGCCGTATCATCAAGGGTATGCTGTAATTCCTGATAGGCCTGCCATTGCTGTTTTACGCTCCCAAGTTTTTTCTCCAGGTCATGGTCAATTTTCACAGCCTGACTATCCTGAAGGTCTTTACGGATCTTCTGAAGCCGGCTGTTTCTCTCCGAAAGCGCCTGGCGGGAAGCCGCCAGGGCGGCCAGCCTTTCTGCTTCTGGCAGACATGCTTCACGTTCCAGTTCGGCAAGGGGTTCTAAAGTTCTGGATAGTTGATCCAGATTCCGCTTATTTAAGGCGATATCATACTGTTCTTTCAGTAAATCATATTCTTTTTCAGTTTCTTCTTTGATCCGCAGTTCACGTGCAATCAGCAGCACGGCCTCAAGGACCTCGTCAATATTGGCATCAGCCGAGATTCTGTTCTGTAATTTTTCCCGCAGCTGTGACGCATATTCCTGCAATTTCTGTTCTGTTTCCTGCTGTTGCCCTGTCTGTACCTGCAGCGTCTGAAGCATTTCCGCACCATGGCTGTTTTTCTGCCAGTACTCGTCCCAACCGCTTTTCCAGGACGAAAAATCGGAAGCCTTAACCATCGCAAAAGCTTGTTGCAGCCGCTGACTGCGGGACAAAATGATTCTGCGCAGTTCTTTTTCCCTTTTAACCTGTTTCCTGACCAGGTTATAATCCGCCTGGAGCCGGTCTGCGGCCTGTTTCTGATTCTGGTACGCTTCGATCTGCCGCGTGAATTCTTGATAGTCTGCAGCTTGATATTTTTGCAGAAGCTTTGTCAGACGCGAAGCCAATCTGTCTTCGATGCTGACTGCCCCTGACCGCCGGATAACCCTCCGGTCAATCATACGTCCGAGTACAGAGTCCTGCCATTTTTTCAAGCGTGTGTATGATCGGGCAAGTGAACGTTGGTCTTTGTCAGTCATACCGGCAATCAGCGCATATTTTTTGAGTTTGGCTTTTTCTTCATAAAGGGACCCTTCCAGTTCCTTCACGGTATCAGCCAAACCGGCAAAGCTTTCAAGTTCCTTCTGCGCGGCACGAAGCTCTTCTTCAGCGCTGCGTAAGTGCTGCTCCTCATTTTCCGGCAGTTGCCGATAGCCGGATGATCTTAGTGAATCCTGAAGCTCGTTGATGGCCTGAGTCTGCCGGGTGATCAAAGCTTCACCCTGTTCCGCCTCTTTTTGAATCAAGGCCCAGGCATAACACTCTTCCCGCAAACCTTCAATCATGTCCCAGTCAACCTGTTTATCCTGAACAACGGCCGCCAATCGAATCCCGGTATCCCTGCGCAGTTCTTCGAGGCTGGCAAGTTCACCCTGCAGACGGCGCAATTCACGGTAATCAAGGTTCTCTCTCAGGATAACAAGCCGCTGCTGAATTCTTTCCATCTCAGCAATTTTCTCCGTCATAAGATGCTGTTCAGCCTGCAGGTTCTTAATTTCGATTTGCAGAAAGCGCTGTTCCTCCTGCCGGTGGCTTGCTTCTTCCCAATCTCTTCTTAACGCATCATACTCGGCTTTAACCTGAGCCATTCCATCCGCCTGTTCTTCGACGCGTTCCTTTGCTCTGGCCAGGGCGTCATGTACCCGTTCCAGGGAAAGCTCTTCATTTCCGACCTGCTGGAGATTGGAGACCCTTCGGTACAAACCATGCTTATTGGTATCCGGCCAGACAATAAAGCCGCCCTGCCGGATTGCCTCAAAAGTCATATTCAAATCTGTTTGTTCTCCGGAAAGCAGGATTTCTGCTAACCCTTGTCTCTTCCGCTTGTCTGACGGTACTGCCGACACCCGGTCGTCATAGTATTCCTGCAGTAATTGACACAAAGCTTTTGCCAGTTCGGGTTCCTCCAAATACAGCACCGTAAAATCCCCGGGCAAGGACCACTCCGTATCCCCGAGCAGCGGATGCCCCTGCAGCCCGATCTTATCAATCCTCATAATCTTCCCGTCCCTGACTGATTGCAGCCAATCCAATTTTCTGGACCAATTCCCAACGCCGCTGTTCTTCAGGCCGGTTTTCTGAAGAAAGGCGTTTTTGGATCTCTCTTCCGAATACTTCGGTTAAATCCGGGAAGCCGCTGGTTTGGCGTCTTATACTTATAACATTGACATCGGCGCAAAGAGCCGGACCAGACTGGGATGTATGGTAAACCTCAAAGTAGCTGAAGTCTTCGGAGAGAAGCTGATGCAAAGTCTGGACTGTACTTTCCGGATCCGGATATGGCCCAGACAGAACAATCCGGAACAAATCTCTTTGCCGTTCTTCTTTCGTTGTATCTGCCAAAAGCCCGCTAGCAATCTCTTTTGGTTCAGCCGCCTGCGGCCAGAACTTTTCAATGTAGTTCCGTCCGCCAAGTTCCACAAAATCAACCTGTGTCAATTTCCCGTCTGTTTCTCCAAAAAGCACGCCATGCGGCCCGCTGTCCTGAAAGCTCCTGGCTTCAGGGGATCCGCAATCTGCCCAGAAAGTATCACCAATCTGATGCAGCCCACTGAATTTCTGCTGATGCCCTAACGCCAGATAGGTTAAACCACTTGCTGTAATCGCCTCTGGCTCCAGAGGAATAAACCTATCCGTATTTTTTGGGGACGCTATCTCTGCATGGAGCAGCATCACCTGAATAGGTGCGTTGTGTAAGACCGGCTGAATCATCCCCAGATCAATCAGCTCCTGACGGTAATTCGTCCATCCCGAGCCATAGATGACAGTTCCTTTGGCCGGAATTTCAATATGACTGACGCCCCCCGCAAAGATATGAACATTACCGGGCCATTCAGCAAAACGGTAGGCCGAAGAGATGACCAAAGGATCCTGATCCCCAGGGGTGATAAAGACACGGGTGTCCTTCAAGCCAGAGAACGACCTGTAGACACGTTCGACCGTTTCTTTACGCGCATTCTCTTGGTCGAATAAATCCCCTGTCACAAACAGAAAATCCACTTTTTCTTTTTGACAAAGCGTCAAGACGGCTTCGAAGGTATGCCATAAGTCCTGATTGCGCATTGCTATCCAGCAAGCCGGTCCTTCCCAAGAACGGCTGTCAAATTGAAATCCGGCACAATGCACAAAACGGATGGTAATTGCCATTTTTTACACCTCACCCTGATGACACCAAAACATCAATCGATCGTCGCTTACCAGCCATGTAAACATCACAGCAAGCAGAATGTTTGCTGCCAATACGATTTCCCAAGTATGGTGTTATGTTAGTTCTTGGGGACCCCGGCAAATTCCTGCTTACAATTGCAACTTACTTTTTCGCTCGATAAAAAAATAAAAAATAAAAGCCAGAAATCTTTCCGGCTAAGATTCTGCATGTTTTCATACAGAAAAACTGCTTTCAGACAGATTTCTGGTTGATTCGGGCCAAGCGTCTGCGACGGGTAACGATCCTGTAAATCGCAAAAATAATCAGCGTCATAACAACAAGAACAACGGTATAGACCGTCAGGGTTATTTTGTTCGGATTGGCGAGCAGGGATATTGGATGATGGCCGTTGTCTACCACTTTTCTTCCAAGTATCATGCCGTAATCATCGGAGATCGTTGGAACTCCGCCGACTTTAGCAAAGGACTGAAGATATAAGGCGAGGGCCTGCCATTCTTTGACTTCGGCATTATTTCCGGCTGTGTCTTTGACGATCTGGGCTTCAAAATCTGTAACCGGTATACCTTCTTCTGTTTTCGGCACAATCGATAATAGACCGTAAGATTTATCGCCGACGATCGAAAGCATCTGAGCAGAATACAGACCGGCAACCACCCTGTATAATTTGGTATCGTCAATCTCTTCAATAGAGCCTTCCGGCTTCTGCAACACGGCGTCAGTGACCTTATTGAATATCATCCGGTTCGGATTATACGTGAAATCAATACCTGACATGAACAATTGGGCTTCAGCCATCATCGGCGAGATCGAGGCATCTACTTCGCATAGAGTCTTTAATTCCTGGCCGGTTAAATAGACAGAAACCAGCGGATACCCCGGAATATTATCCGGACCGATCCCGAGGGAGCTTACGCTGAAGGCGTCGGCTGCCGTGATCGCGCCCTTAAAAAAGGTACCTCTGATCGTCCCGGCAGGTACAACTGCGACATCCACCGGAACATAGCCGGAACCTTCCGCCTTTTTCACAGCATAAACGTAGGCATCAGAAATCAGGTTGGCCAATGGATCTTCCTGATGCGTATTCAATATGTCGTTGACCTTCCGGAAGTTATAGGGGGATTCTGCCAATACTTGATCATAATTTAACTGAAACGGAGCAAAGAATTTGTCCTGAACCTGTTGTTTGAACTGACTTACAATACCGGCAATCCGTGGATCCTCAGGCAGTCTTTCATCGATTGCCGGCAGACGGTAAGCGACAAGTCCCCAGTCTGAAGAACCGGATTTTTGAGAAATTTGCAAAACACCGAGGTACTTGCAGCTGTCTCCGGCGGAACAAATAAGTGTCTTGCCTTTGATGATCGGTTCTTCAAGTTTGGTGTGGGTATGGCCACTGATAATCACATCAATATCGGGAACTTTTTTTGCCAGGATCTGGTCTTCAGATTCGGATGCCTTTTCCCAGGTCCCGGAATGGGATAAGCAGACAATTAAATCAACCTTTTCCTGGTCTTTCAGGATCGAAACGATCCGTTCGGCGTTCGCGACTTGATCCGTGAATTCCACTTCGGCTTTCGGTGCGTTGGATGCCGCATCGTTTCCAATCAGGCCAAAAACACCGATCTTTACCCCATTCTTTTCAACGACGGTGTATTCGGTGATCCCATAATCCTGATAAGCCTGTTGCAGAGCTGCCAGCGAAGGCGTTAAGCTGCCGTCCTCCTTGGCCGGAAAGGCAATATTGGCCTGAACGATCCGGGGCGAAATCTCCCCGTTTTTCCGCGCAGCAACAGCTGCCTGAAGGCTGTCGGCCAGTCCGGAAGCCCTGTAGTCATATTCGTGATTACCCGGGGTTACAACATCATACCCCATCTGCCCCATAACGCGAAGCTCCGGGGAGTCTGTCCGAAAAATCGTCTGAAATGGCGTTCCCATGGAATAATCTCCGGCATCGAGGAGCAATGCATCCGGGTCACCCTCTTTCTCGGCAGCAATGGCGCTCTGGAGTCTGGCAAATCCGCCTGACTGATTTATCACACCGTTTTGTTCGTCTTTGACCGGCAGGAGATGATCATGCATGTCATGTGTAAACAAAATCGTCATACTCTTCTGAGTTTCGGCCGAGGCAATAGGAGAATTAATGGGCAAAACAAACATTGTGCCAATCAGGAAAGCAACCAAAGCAAATTGGATCCTTTTCATCATCTTTCCCTCCTCATTTCTATATCTATGCTATCGGTCTACCTATCTGTCAATCAATCTATCTATCCGTCTATCCGTCTATCTATGCGCTATGTTATTCTTACCAATCTTGGAACTTAGCCACTGAATTATATCCTGAAGAACTTGAGAACGGTCCGTTTCATTGTGCAGTTCATGTCTGCAGTTTTCATATTGCTTTACAGTAACATCACGGATTCCAGCTTGTTGGTAACGCAGACGCAGAGCTGTGATAATTTCTCCGTAGTGGCCGACAGGATCCATTTGGCCGGAGAGGATCAGAATCGGAATGTCTTTCGGGATCTTCCTGATGTTAGACTTCTTTTGTACTTGCAAAATTCCGGCAAAAAAATCATGATAGAACGCTAAAGTACAGGTTCCCCCGCAGTAACTATCCTGAATATATTCATCGACAACAAGCAGATTGGTGGTAAGCCAGTCAAATTCCGTCCTGTTTTCTGCGCACCGGGCATTGAAGTTTTTAAAAGTCAGCTCGTGAATGAATTTGCTTTTGTAAAGCTTTCCTTTGACCAGAGCTATCATCCGACATAAAAAACGGCCAAAATACAGCATAAACGTCGTGTCTCCGCCCGGGCCGGATAAAATAAACCCCTGTACTCCCTGCTCATCTCCATAGAGATGCATATAATGCTGAAGAATAAAGCTTCCCATACTATGACCAAAAATGAACAACGGCAGTCCGGGATTTTCTTTTTTGATCAGAGCAACAGAATCATAGACATCATGTACCATAAGGTTCCAGCCGTCTTGACCCGCAAATCCTTCCATGCCTGCGGTTTCAGTTGTTTTGCCATGGCCTCTCTGGTCGTAGGCATAAACAATGTACCCTGCCTCCGTCAACTCCCTGGCAAACGGCGCATATCTGCCGGAATGCTCCGATATCCCGTGGATAATCAAGATGATTGCTTTGGCGGGGAGCGTATCCGGCTCCCATTTGGTTGCAAATATTTGATCTGAAGGATGGATATTCCAGTAGCTTTGCTTTTCTCTCATGCTATTTCCCCTTACGGCAAATTAGAGGTGTGGTATCCGAGGTGTGTGTATCCGTTTAATGAAAACATTCATTTAATGAATCACACCTAATATATCATCTTGAAGACAAATTATCATCCTTTTCCCACGTTATAAATATTTCCAGAATTTTGGACATGCCTTTTTTCCAATGAATTGTTAAAATACTGGTAAGAAGCGAACGAGACCGGTACAGAATTCCAGATGAAAAAATTTGACGCGTGGAGGATTTCAATGACGAAAAAAATGGTTGTTACGCTGCTTCTTTCTGCAATCCTGATTCTCGGCTTAGCTCAGGTAACGTCTGCTGCCCTCGGCGATACACTTCTGAAGACAGGCTCGACGGGGTCGGATGTCGTAGAACTACAAACCAAACTTAACTGTCTGGGTTACAGCGTCGGCACAGTGGACGGAATTTTCGGACTCAAAACACAAGCCGGTGTCATCGCTTTTCAGAAAGCCAAGAATTTATCGGCTGACGGAATTGTTGGGCCGATCACGGCTTCAGCCATAAACACCGCCTATACGAATAAAGCGCAGGGCGTCAAAGCCAGCGCGATTGTTGCGACGGCCCAGAAATACATTGGTGTCCCCTACAAATACGGAGGTACTTCCCCATCGACTGGATTTGATTGTTCCGGATTTGTTCAATATGTTTTTGCGCAAAACGGCATTACCCTGCCGCGTATTTCCAGGGACCAGTACCTGGTTGGCAAAGCGGTCAGTTTCGCTAATTTACAACCGGGAGATATCGTTTTCTTTTCAATTGCCAAAAACGGTGTCGTTGATCATGAGGGGATTTACATTGGCAATAACCAGTTTATCAATGCTTCAAGCTCCAAAGGTGTTGCTGTTTATAGTTTCGGAACCTATTGGAAATCTGTCTATCTCGGGGCAAAACGGGTGATTTAGTGGTTATATGAATCATGTTCATTTCGTCGGCTGAAATATATTTATTCATTTATTGAGAATGTCCGGATCGAATAATATCTGACATTCTCATTTTTTCTGACCTTGTGGCTTATTCGTTTATCAGTAAAAGTATTTAAAAAAAATCGCAGATTGTGTTATATTAAGACAAAACACAAATCAGTCTGCTAGCTTATCCTTTATGGACAGAAAGGACATCATATGCCTGCGAACCATCCGAAAAAACATTCGCATCATCAACCTAATCGGCACAATCACTCCACTCAGCATCAGCAATCCTGCAACTGTGGCCATGACCATTCCCAGAAGACCGGCCATGCCGTTCATGTTCATGATGCTGAATCCTGTCCGGTCTGCAGTGGTTCGGAAACCATTACGCCGGAAGAATACCTAAATAAAATTGAGGAAGCCGTAAATAAGCTCCCTCAAAATAAAACCAGGGACAGAATGCACCGGCTGATTGTCCTGACAGCCGGCACAGCCGCCTCGGCCGCTGAACACAAGGATACCATCCTGCTTCAAATCACAGAGGTATATCTGACGCTGCGCCTGGCGGAGGAATCCGGTCAAACGCTGGCTCCCGAGGACGCCCAACGTCTTTTCCGCGAACTTTCCGGGCAGGCCGGCCTTGCGCTTACTGCCAAATATGGTCTGGAAGGATTGACCAGGGTTGGCTTGGACGCAGACTCAAGCAGCACGCCGGGAACAGCCTCGCTTGTGTTTATTAGCTGCTATGCAATCGGCAAAGTATTGATGCAATATTTCAGGAAGCAAAAGGAAGGCTCCGCCTTGGCCGCTGAAGAAATCAAAGACTGCTTTCGGGCAGCGAAGGCCGAAGCAGAACGATTGGCACGAGAATAAATTTGGGTATTTATTTCAAGAGCGTTGTACTAGACATACTTTTTAATCACGATGGACTGGCGGCCTTTTTTAGAAAGTCCGCCTACTTCCTGAAGCTTGATTTTTCCGAAGCCGCGCAGAGATAGCGTATCCCCTTCCGCAACTGTCTTATCTGTTTTGTCACATTCCAGCGAATTTAGCATGACCTTCCCGGATTCAACATATTCCCCCGCTTTGGTACGGCTTAAGTTAAAACCTGCCGCGACCACACTGTCCAGCCGTAATGAGGCTACGGTGTCTTTCAGCAGAAGAACTTTTTCTTCCGGTATTTGCAGCAATCCCGCAGAGATGATTGCTGTTTTTATTTTGACACGGCCAACTGATTCCAGATTGTTTATCAGGAACGGCAGGATTTCTTTCAGGACAATCAGATCACAGCTTTTTTCTGTGACCAGAATGTCACCGACCGTTTCCCGTTTGATTCCTGCCCCCATCAAACTGCCTAGGAAATCCCGATGCGACAGGCCGCTGTCTGCAGGATATTCCGCCCGGATAAAAGCTAATGGGCAATATTCATCATCCTGAATGACCTGTTCGGGCTCCAAGTAGTCCGGAAAAAAGACCAATACGGTACGCTCAGCCCCTTCATAGCCTCCCCAGAAAAAGTGCCGGGATCTTCCGTCCGTAATAAGCATATTTTCGGCCAAAGACCGCTGCTGCTGATTGCAGAACCTTGTAAAGGTCGGAATATTCTTTTTCTCGGATTCTTCAAGCTTGTCAAGGACCCGGGCAAGCAGTAGCCTGCTTTCTTCATCCTGGGCATATTTTTTGACGATTTCGTTTTTATTAATCATGCAGCATCCTTTTAAGAACTTTTAAACAATTATTTCTTATATATCTATTGTACTGATTTTCAACGTATTCAATTAGTTTGATGGCTCACCTGATGATCAGTAATGCGTTACCGAGTGTAATACAGCCGAGTGCGATCACAATGCTCAACAGCGTGCCGACAAGATATTTTTCGGCGAAGTCCCGGTCGTTTAGCTGACTGAAACGCGCTAAACTTTTTGCTGCGAGCACAAAGCCAATGGCCCCGAGCTGCCCGTTCAGCCACAGTGTCAGTGTAATAAGCCGTTCCAGCACGCCGATCAGATACCCGCTTTTAATTAACTCGTTGGTATCCTCCTGATTCTGAAAATGAAATAAGATCAGGATCTTTTTGATAAAAATAGCGGCAGGCGACAGGCACAAGATATACAACAAGATGAGCACGGCACCGTTGTATAATTCCGGCCCCGTTAAATCCACCGAAATCCTGCCTAAGACACTTTCTCCGAGTCCGCTTGTTTCTGTAAGATAAAAGCCGCAGGCCAGGATAATCAGGATATGTAAAAACTGGTCGGCAACAAACAGGAAAAAATCTGTTTTTGCCAAGTCCGGCTGTTTGGCTGCATAATATTGAAGCAGACGGGTTCTGGAATAATCGATAGACAGGTGGCTTAGAACGATGATCAGCACTGCAAATATCATGTTATTAACAGGTCCAAACCAGATTAGAGCCAGAATCAGAAGGACGGCATAGATCAGACAATGCCAGAGAAAGTACTTGATCTGGTCACGTTTTTTGGTAGCCATTGCCGTGCTTTGCAGAATGAAGTCTCCAAGCAGATGGGCAATTATCGGCAGCAAAAAATTCATAACTCACCTCTCAAAGGTTCGATGGATCATCAGCAGGGTAACAATATCAATTTCACGAATCTCTGGAATGTTGGCAGATTTGATCACGTTGTCAACATTCTGTCTGGATGTATTGGTAATATTTGATATTTTTCCTGATAATCCTTTTTTATAGACCTCTTTCAGGGTCAATTTATTTTGAAGTGACTCCGAAGCAAAAATGGCGAAAGGTTCAATATGCTCGCTGTTAATCCAGGATACGTCATCGATTGAAGCCGCTTTGATTCGTGTTTTTTGATAATAGCTCTGGCGGTACCTTTCCGAAACAAGACCTGGCAGCCGCTTGAATGCAGGCAGATCCATTGCCTTTTGGTCAAACAGCGGCTGAATGACTTCGGTCAGCAATAAGACGTTGTTTTGATACAGACTCTGTTTCCTGACGAGCAGATCGGATGTTTTGAGCAAGGCATTAATGACCAGATCGTTTTCGTGCTTGGCGTTGAATAATAAGTCATAGCCGCTGCGTTCCGGGATTCTTAAAATTGCCTCCCTGGCCAGATGGTAAGCTGGTCCGTCCTGTTCCGTTGAAGTCCCGTCCGGAATCCGGACATCCCAGTCCCCTACCCCAAATCCGCAGCGAATCGGTAGAGGAGCCAGCAGCATTTTTAAAAGACGAACATAGAGTAATGCGGCTGTCGGTGTTTTGAACAGTCCTTGTACTTCGTCACCTGCGCTGAAGATGACGGCAAATTCCTGCGATCTTTGAAAGATGCTGTTCAGGACATTCAGGCACATCTTCATATATCGTTGAATCTGTTCACGGTCACTTTTGGGAAGCTTTTTCGAGTTTACCAGATCGGCAATCACAGCAGTGTAGAGCATAGAACCACCTCTAGTGTTATTATAACAGCATTAAAATTTAAAGCAATCTGTTTTGATTGCTTTTTGTATTTACAACCTAAATTAGTTGCTTGCTTTCTTTACCTTTAGTATACGACTAGGACCTCTGAAAGAGTCTTTTCTTACGAAATACTCTCCTAGCCCTGTCTTAACACAGCAGATACCAGGATATTTGAATCAACAAATACTCGTAAGGCATTACTTTTTTCCCTTTCCCCGTATGATATATTGTCAAGCCTTTCAATGTATCTTCGATACAAAAAATTTCTAAATTTGAAGAATTTGTATGCGCTTACAAATTCTTCGGTAAATGAAATAATTGGCTTAAACAGGTAAGGAATCTGGACCTGGATTAAATTGATAATTAATATGCTGACGATTATAAAATAAGCTTCTTTTGTTAGATTCAACTTGTGAATTTAGTCAAAAGAAGCTTTAATTTAATATAAAGTGACTAATAGGTTAGAATATCACTGTATAATTCTCATCAATTCCTGGTTTGTTAAGCTGCAAATTCCCGTTGGTATTACCCGTATTTTGCAGCAGCTCCTTAACTACGCCATCGGATACAACATCTGTCTGACCTATGGCAACAACGTTCGGGAGAATTTGGTTTTGCAGCAAGTATTCTTTCGTCTTGTCCACGGCAGTATCATTAACCAGAAAAACAGGAGAATGAGTTTTAGCGGCCAGTGCGGAAGCAGCTAAAGCATCCGGATAATTTGAACCGGTAGCAACATAAACGGTACTTAACTTGAGCTCTTTGGCAAAATTGCTGATTACCGCCATATTGGTATCATAGCGATCATTCCCCTGCAATCGTTTGACATGGGGGAAATTGCCGGCTACCCCGTCGCTGACAACATCATCGCTACCGACAATATAAGCGGCAGTGATGTTTTTATTTTTGATGTAGTCTTTTACGCTTTGAGGACATTTGTACGTCATGGTTAAGAGCACGGGCATGCCTTTTTGGGTTGCGATCGAAGAAATTGAAATAGCATCTGGAAAATTGAGTCCTGTTGCTACGCAAACCTCACCATTGAAATCGAGCTTCTCTGCAATTTTTACGGAAGTATCAAACCGGTCTTCACCTGATATACGCGTACAGCTTAGACCTATAGCTTTAAGCTCTTTTTCAACGTTTTCCGAGATGGCTCCCGTACCACCGATAATTACAGCATTCTTGGCCTCAAGTCTTTGAATTTCCTTTTTTGTACTACTGAGCAAATTCTCTTTGATGTTTAACAAAATCGGGCAATTGTATTTTTGCGATAACGGCGCGGCACAGAGCGCATCAATTTTTTCATAAGAAAATCGTAATTGCACACTTTCTTTTCAGTGCTCACGGTTCAAGAATCTCCCGTAATTTTAGATTTTAGATAAAGAGGGGATAAAACGAGGCCACTGAAAAAGTGGTACCTGAACCTCAAAAGCAAAAGAGCTGGAATTACGAAGAAAGAAGTAATTCCAGCTCTTTTTTGATACAATTAAATAGAGAAAAAACTTCAGCGCAGGTAAT
>NZ_JAPDHR010000054.1:0-3159 GCF_030063005.1 Dehalobacter sp. | reverse complement strand
TTCCGACGCTTGCCACAGAACAGATAGAGACTGGATGCGAAAGGATCAATGCCGAAGGTTTCCTGGACAAGGGCTGCTAGTCCGTCAATAGATTTACGCATATCCGTATAACCGCAAGCGATGTAGAGTAACCGTCTAATAAGTCGGTGTATGGAAACATCACTAAAGCAGTGAGATAATATCCTCTAAACTAGAGTTATTGGAGTTTTTCAAGTTTACTTTAAAAACTCCAAAAGGAGGAGTTAGTGATGGATAGCAGAGAAGCCACTCGACAATATCGATTGAATCAGTGGGCCCAGCGCATCCGTGAATGCCGCAGCAGCGGGCAGAAAATTGCCGACTGGTGTGCGGAGCACGGTTTAAGCGAGACGACTTACTTCTACTGGCTGAAACGTGTCCGTGAAGCAGCCTGCGAAGCCCTTCCCGCGCTGAATGCCGAAAAGAATCCAATCGTGCCGGTAAATATTGCGTTTCCTGTAGCCGACGCTGACCATAAACGTCAGGACTCATCAGCAGATATTGTTGTGAGCTTGGGTGCCGTAAGCTTGGAAATCCACAACAGCGCAGCACCTGCCTTAATAGAAAATACCTTGAGGGCGCTCCAAAATGTTCGGTGATATCTCCAAAGCAGAGAAAATCTATATCGCCTGCGGGTATACCGACATGCGCAAATCCATTAACGGGCTGGCCGCTTTAGTCCAGCAGAACTTTCAGCTAAACCCATTCCAGAACAGTCTGTTTCTCTTCTGCGGCCACCGGCATGATCGACTGAAAGCACTCTACTGGGAAGGCGATGGCTTCGTATTATTATATAAGCGGCTGGAAGCCGGTAAATTCAGGTGGCCGAAGAATTCCGAAGCAGTCCGCAACGTCACTTCCCAGGAGTTTCGCTGGCTTATGGAAGGACTGTCCATTGATCAACCAAAAGCCGTAAAAAAACTGGGTAAAGAGAAGTGTTTTTCCCTGTAAAAACTTTGGGAAAAGTGCCGAAAGTCCGCATAAATGCTGGATTGTTTGGTATTTTTATGGTAAAATATAAGCAGCGAAAAACGCAAAGGATATCGTAATTTGATGAGTACGGCTGAACAGATCAAAACGCTGGAAAATCGCATATCCGAACTGGAGAAGGAAAATAGACTCCTTCTGGAAACCGTACACCATCTAACGCGTAAACTCTATGGCCGAAGCACAGAGAAGACATCCGTTCTATCCTTAGGACAGATGTCTCTTTTTAATGAAGCGGAAACCGAGACCGATCCGAAGTCCAAGGAACCTGACTTGAAAAAGGTCGAGGGTTACCGGAGAAAGAAAGTAAATGGCCGGCGGGAAGAACTTTTAGAAAATCTGCCGCATGAAAAAAAGCTCTGTACCCTTGTTGAAGATGAACGTTTTTGCGAAACGTGCAATACCCCGCTTAAATCCGTCGGTGAAAAATTTGTGCGTACAGAAGTTGAATATATTCCGGCTAAGCTTAGGGTAATTGACCTTTACCGTGAGACCTTCGAATGCCGCAGCTGCCGCAAAAATGGTCTGCCTTACATGGAGAAATCCCCGATACCTGATTCGGTTATTCAGCACTCCTTAGCGACTCCTTCCACAGTGGCTTGGGTCATGCACCAGAAGTTTGTAAACGCGCTTCCCCTTTACCGTCAGGAAAAAGAGTGGAAGACGCTCGGTTTGTCTTTAAGCCGCGCTACCATGGCTAACTGGATCATAGCTGCGTCCCGCGATTGGCTGACCCCCATCCTAAAAGTTATGCATCAAGAGCTCCTTAAAGAAAAATATATTCATGCTGATGAGACTCCTGTTCAGGTGATGAATGAGGAAGGTCGCAAGAATACAAGTGATTCTTACATGTGGGTATACACTACCGGAAAGCATACTGAGCATCCTATCCGGATCTTTGAGTATGAGCCCGGAAGAAATGGAATTTACCCACAAAAATTTCTGGAGGGATTTAAGGGATACCTTCACTCGGATGCTTACGCCGGTTACAAAAAGGTCGAGAACATCATACGCTGTCTTTGCTGGTCACATCTTCGCAGAAATTTTGTCGATGCTTTGCCTAAAGACATCCGTGGTCCCGATGATACGCTATCTGGTCAGGGGATTACTTATTGCAACAAACTTTTTGAAATTGAAAGTACTCTTGAAAATCTGACAAGTGAAAAACGCAAATTCGAACGTCTGAAACAGGAAAAACCAGTATTGGATGCTTTTTGGGCATGGATTGATTCTGTCGAAAACAAAGTTCTTCCCAAATCCAAACTGAGTAAGGCCTTAAATTATGCTTTAAACCAAAAGCAAGAACTGATGAATTATCTGGAAGACGGTAACTGCTGTATTTCCAATAACCTGGCAGAAAACTGTATTCGGCCCTTCACTATTGGACGCAAAAACTGGCTGTTCAGCGGAAGTCCCAGAGGAGCCGCGGCAAGCGCAGCCGTTTACAGTATGATTGAAAGCGCTGAAGCCAATGGCCTAAGTCCTTACAAATATCTTTACTATATTCTTAACCGGCTACCGGGTGAACAGTTCGGTCAGTATCCTGAAATCCTTGAGGATTATCTGCCGTGGAGTCCGGAAGTTCAGGAAATCTGTAAATAGAGCAAAACCTCAGTTTACACTGGGTTTTGCTTTTTTTCTATACACTTTATTGTTTGACGCTTACGATGTAGATCTCTTTTGCTGCTGTAATGTCTCATTTTAAAGCTAGCAAAACGGCTTCAAGAGTTTTTTGGGATGTTCCTTCCTTGACTTCAACCGTTGCGGATGGAAGATGAATGATGACGGCAGCACCAGTTCTTAATGTATCCACATGAAGTTTTGCAAATTCGACGGGCTTCTTGTTTTCAGGCTGTGTAGTCGGAAGTTGATGTAAATATGCTTTCATGCGGATTTGTTTCAGCCAGTAGTAGTATGCCGATTCACTTATATTATTCTGTTGACACCAAGATTTTACGGTCATACCACTAGCCTGAAATTCCTTAATCAACCGCACCCACTGTTCCATACGGAACTGGATTTTAACTGTAAGCGTCAAACAGATTCAGACGTGAGCTACATTAAATCAGGCTCATCCACTCCAAGAAGATCGCAAAGAGCATTGTTAACCATTATCCTAAAATCATCATCAGATATGTTGTTAGCTTGAGCATA
>NZ_JAPDHR010000053.1:0-24482 GCF_030063005.1 Dehalobacter sp. | reverse complement strand
TTCCGACGCTTGCCACAGAACAGATAGAGACTGGATGCGAAAGGATCAATGCCGAAGGTTTCCTGGACAAGGGCTGCTAGTCCGTCAATAGATTTACGCATATCCGTATAACCGCAAGCGATGTAGATCTCTTTTGCTGCTGTAATGTCTCCTAACATAGAGATTTTAAAGCTAGCAAAACGGCTTCAAGAGTTTTTTGGGATGTTCCTTCCTTGACTTCAACCGTTGCGGATGGAAGATGAATGATGACGGCAGCACCAGTTCTTAATGTATCCACATGAAGTTTTGCAAATTCGACGGGCTTCTTGTTTTCAGGCTGTGTAGTCGGAAGTTGATGTAAATATGCTTTCATGCGGATTTGTTTCAGCCAGTAGTAGTATGCCGATTCACTTATATTATTCTGTTGACACCAAGATTTTACGGTCATACCACTAGCCTGAAATTCCTTAATCAACCGCACCCACTGTTCCATACGGAACTGGATTTTAACTGGGGTTATTTCATCCATTGTGATCCCTCCACTATCGTATTTCAGAGTACTTGAAAAACTTGAAAAACTCTGAAAACTTTGAAGTCTATTATCACATGGATCACCTTTTTACATAAGGCACTCTGTTGTTAAGCGCTTACAACGCGAGTGGTTGTCAAAGAAAAATGCCCGGATCGGGAGGCTCTTGCGCCAGGCTACGCTTGGCATGGATGCTTGCATTGAGGATATCGACTACACCGTCGATCGTACTATTGACAAAAAGGTTATCCAAACCCTGGCGACGTGCGCTTTCATCGAACAAAAACTTAACGTTGTAATTTCCGGCAAAACGGGAAGCGGTAAATCGTACATCGCCTGCGCCTTAGGGAATAGTGCCTGTCGGCAGGGTTATCCTGCTAAATACTTCCGAATGCCTGAATTACTTTTAGAAATTCAGGAAGCCAAACAGGAAAACCGGTATAGCCGGTATATGTCAAGCCTTCAAAACATCAAGCTCCTGATCCTAGACGACATTGGTCTGAAAGCTTACTCGCTTGAAGAAAGCCGAGACATCCTGGAAATCGCTGAAAGCCGTTACAACAAAGGTTCTATGGTGCTATCCGGCCAGGTTTCTCATACACAGTGGTATGATCTGTTCCCGGATCCAACAATTGCTGATGCCATTATGGACCGTGTGATTCATAATGCGTACATCCTGCCTTTGGATTCCAAAATATCTATGAGAGAAGTGACTGCCAAAAAGATGATCAAGGATCTGTCGTTTTAGAAAACAGGTTGTGGATAGTGCCGCTTTGGGGACAACCCTGCGCTTACGCTCCAGGTTGACCACAAAGCTTGGACAGGCAGCATGGGGTATTCCTTAAAAGAGCCTGACCACACTCTCCACAACCACGACGGCGAAGGTTCTTGTTGACCATATCCATAATTTGGGGTATGCTTCAAGGCATTGGGGCTACTACAAATTACATGAACAACTAACCGACAAAGTGTCCGGATGTTCCCGGTTTACTGTCCGGATAATTCCGGAACGGTGTCCGGATGCCTCCGGAATGCCTGTCCGGATACGCCGAAATACGCAAATACCGAGAGGTTTTTAAAAGCCTCCATCGGCTGGATCAGATACAAGCCTCTCTTGCTTTATATTACGCAAAGAGCTAATTACGAGACAGAAATCGCAAAAATGAAAAAGAACTTAGAAAATGTCATCCCTAAAATTTGTGATTATTTTGAGAATGATGACTTTAAAGCTATATTGACTGAGCTGGAATTTTATCATACGCATGTGCAAGAGCATTATAATGATTTTGAAAATACGAAGTCGGCTTGGCTAAAAATAATAAAATTTCTCAAAAATACTGAAAAAGTATACACAGAAAAAAGTTGTCCTCAGAAAAAGGGGAGATATCCACAAGTCAAAGGAACGGATTTGCCTATCGGCGCATCGTTTATGACTGTAAAATGGCCCAATTGAATACGATATTTGCTATGATATGTATACTTCACTTATTCTTTCGACAAAAGACAACAAATTTCGACATGCCTTGAGGATACAATAATGATATCGTGAAGACCCATTGGTTCCTTGGTGGAAGTGTATTTTTAAGAAAAAACAAAGATTATTCATCTCTTTTCTTCCAGCTTTATGGTGATATACAGCGCAAACTCTACTGAAATATATGATACAAATTTAAGAACAATATAAGAATGATCAAATATACTACCTGAAATAAATTAACTGGATTTTACTTAAACTCAATATCTTCATTTACTTTTTTATGAATATCAATTCTATTTTTAACATCAATTCTGTTAACCAGCCAACCATTTAAAGTGCAATTTTTTATAAATTCGTCAATTCTATTAATACCATTAGTTTCTTTCAATGTAACTATAACGCCAAAACGAATCCCCATTCCATCTTTTGGATCTAATCTATTGTTTGTTTTAATTTCCATCCCCCAATTTTTATTATTATATGATATTTTGGGCATCATTCTATCTTTAGGTCTTTCAGCAACATATTTTACGTTGTCCCATTTTCTAAATCTGTCTCTTGCTTCACCTTCTAGGAGATAGTTTTTCTCGGTATTTAATGCTTCCTCTTGATTTTGCTTATCACCTTTAATATCGATTACCTTTCCCTGATTATTGATTCTTCCGAAATGAAGATTAAGTTCTGTATTAGTATAATCAACACCTTGCGTTCTATCACACATAGGGAAATAACACATGGTTGCTCTTGCGATATATGGGTATTTATCATCTTTAATCGGAATCGGGAAATGATAATTATAAGTGTTCCATTTTTCGCTTACATCAGATACTAAAAATTTAATCTCATCTTCTTTTGTTTGAACAATATTGTCTATTTTGATAGGCACAACACCATGTCCATAAAGAGCGACTTCTTCCGGAGTTGGCTTTTCATTCCAATCTCTTGCAGCATCAATAATCATTGCTTTAGCAACTTCTCTGCTCAAACCTAAAACATCAATTAAATAGGATAATTTACGGGCAATCCAAGGAGAAGCAAACGAAGTACCAGCAACATTTGCTGCACCTAACGGTTCGCAAACTTGAATATATTGCTCCTCACTCCCGCCATAATAACTAATATCAGGTTTTGCAAAAAATGATAATGCAAGCCCTTTTCTTGCATATTTTGTTGATAGACCTTTCCTAGTCACCGCATTCACAACCATGCTGTTTATTGAATCAGCAGGCGAACCAATTTTCACAATATCATCACTAGGTTTATTTGTTCCTGCTACAACAAAAATAACATCATTTTCATACTGAATTTGATCTAATACCGTAGCTTCTGCGGAAATAAAATTATCATTAACTTCTTGATTACTCCCAAGTGAAATATTCCAGACTTTTATATCTTTATTATTAGCAATAATATTTTTTATTTGCTTTATAATTGTAAAAGATGAGAATTTTGAGCCAGTTGCAACACCAAAGTGGCGTACTTTAAATCTACCACATCCATCATCCAGCCATGGATTTAACCTAGCACCATCTACAATAAGCGAAGACACAGCCGTACCATGACGATAATCATTTGTGCTTTTCGGAAGATTATCATCAACCATATCATAATATTCTACCCATTCACTAAAATAAACACGTTTATCAAACAAGGTATCAATGACTCCAATAGTTGGTTCAATGCTCGGAGAAGGGATATACAACATACCCTGCTGGTATTCTTGAATAAAATCTTCGGGGGATAATTCTGCTAAATCCACCGTTGCCATTGAAACAAGGTAAGGAGCTTTTTCAAATAAAAGCTTTAACTGATTTTCGTCTAAAAATACTGTCTGGTTATCTAGTATTCTACTTGTTAGAATATCAATTCCTATATTTTTAAATAATATTTTTGTATCTGTACCGGTGTTATATATTGTAATAATGCTTTGCTTGAGTTGGGGGGGGGCCATCTCCACCTCAAAATCATCGATATATGAAACATCCGCTACCACTTGTTTAAAAACAGATTTGCTCATTGAAAATTGTTTAAATGGAACTTTATCGATTATTTTATTGTCATCAAAAATAGTTTTATTTATACCATCTTGAAACCTAGAGTTTAAAACATCACTTGCTTTAGAAAGCAAATCAATACTTTTATCTAAATCTATAATATCTAGAAAATAAGTAATTATATGTTTACTCTTTTCGCCATTGAATTTAGCCCCAACAATAGCAAAATTAGAGTCTTTTCCTCTAAACAATCCAGATATCCGATTACTTTTTGCAACTATTTTATTGTAATAAACACTAATTAAGATGCCTTGAAAAGGTTTTTTTTCTAGTTCCCAAAACTCTTTAATTTGACCTAGTTTAGATTTCAGTCTAAGCAATTGCTCACTTGACACTACTTTTTTACTGTTCAGGGCAGCTCCTCCGCCATTGCCGCTTTTTGAAGCTTGAACAAATCGCTTACCTTTCAGTTCTAGTACATTATTCATCTTGATCTTCCTCCTTATTCAGCTTTCTTGATACAGCACTTTTAGATTCCCCTTTAAGTTTTTCTATTTCTCTCACTGTAAAACCTTGTATATGAAGTTGGGTAATGTCAGTTTGTTCGAGATTACCGATTAGATTATTGTAAAGTCTTCTTAAGTAGTCATGCTCAAAATTCACATCACTAAATGCTAAAGATGTTTTTATAATATTTTTTAGTTCTCCAGGATACGGTAGGTTATCTGTTGCTTTCAATATTTTTTTAAATAACCTTGTATCTTTTGAAATACCTTTAAAATTTTTAATAAAAGATGAGAAGTAATACTCAGCAACTTCAATCAAATCTTCCTTACTATATCGATTAAAATTAATGACTGCATCGAAACGCCTTGTTAATGCTTTGTCAAAATTTGAATATAAATTTGTTGTTGCAATAATTACTATTTCTTTATTTAAATCAGTCAACCTATCGAGTTCTCTCAAAATAGTTGAAGTAACTCTGCCCATTTCACGTACATCATTAGAATTAATCCTATCCAATGCAATTACATCTATTTCATCGAATAAAATAACAACTTTATTTGAATGTGGAATCATATTTATTTCATTAAATACGCTTGTAATATTTTTATTAGTTTGACCTAATTTACTGTCAATTAAGTTATCAAAATCAACATAAAACAATGTTCTATCCAGTAACCGAGCTACATGCTTAGCAGCCTCTGTTTTCC
This sequence comes from Dehalobacter sp., assembly GCF_030063005.1. Taxonomy (NCBI): domain Bacteria; kingdom Bacillati; phylum Bacillota; class Clostridia; order Eubacteriales; family Desulfitobacteriaceae; genus Dehalobacter; species Dehalobacter sp. Next base: position 19,289 of record NZ_JAPDHR010000053.1, on the reverse strand, counting down.
CACTACCAGGCAACCCTTCAAACAAAAACTTGTTAATTCCTACATTATGATTTACAGCATTAATAATACCTTTTATATCACCAGATATCTCCATAGGTAAATTAAGTGGTTCCATCCCTCTAGTATCTAATTGCTTTAAAAACTCACTTACAAAATCACTACTTTGAGGCGTATACAAATTTGATTCTGAAATTAAACTCATAATATATTCAGCTAACTGATAGTCACCAATACTATCAAAGTATCTTGCTATATTAATGGATTCATTTCTAAAAGCATTCTCGTTTCTTTCAACATGATATTTTATTAAATTTAAAACGTTTTGCTTTTTCATAATATCGGCCCTCCAATTTCTTTTCTTATTATATCATGTAGCGGGACAAATTGTACATATGTGGGACAAAAATTGTTTAAGTCATTATATTTTGCTTTGCAAATTATGATACTTATATTTTCTTCTAAGATTTTTCATAATAATCTTTTTTCCAAATATAAGAATATAAAGAAAGCCGTGAACTGATTTCAACTCACGGCTTTTGCTAATTTCTATTCTATTTCACCACGTTGCAACAGGCATACAACCTCACTGTGACTTGTCTCGTTGTTTTACCCACCCATGCCTGCGTTATCTCATCAGTTAAAATTGCAAAATCACGTTTATCTGTTATGTAGCGTTTTTCCCATTCATCGATCCGTTTCTTTCGAACTTCAATTGTATTCAAACGCTGGTTGATCCAATTACGAGAATATCCCTTTTTGAGATAAGTTTCCAAAGCTCGGTCAATAGCAAGCTCCGGATCTGCTGTTTTGTCAATCCGCTCGCTACCCACTCGAGCCCACCACAAATTTAAACGGTTATCCGCTAAATAGCCCACCGCTGTCTTTTTTTGTTCATATTCATTTCAAACGATACTAAACAAAAAGACCTTGCAAAGCATAAAACAAGCCTCTCAGCTTGTCTCTTCTGCGTTGGACTTTACCCCAATCAATTTTTGTCGAGGCTTTACCCTCCATTCTTATTAATAATTATTAGTATATCACAGATTCAGTCATTCTAGAATGAGCTTTCCTCCTGTGACCCATTCTTGCAGATAACCAGGATAGATGCATCAAAAACCTGGATTTTATCAACTTCATTCCTGATTATGCCTTCATCATAAACTCCGTTCGGGCAAACAGCCGTACTCAGAGTATCCTGTACCCGTCCTTCATCAAGAGTAGGGGAATGGGGACATGCCTCCTTGCCTTTCTCAATCCGGGTCGCGCAGCGCCAAACAACTTTGCCTCTTTCCGTTCTTCTTCGATAAGATGCGCCGCAATCGCCGCATACAAGCAAATTCCCCAGAAGGTATTTGCCGTTATATTTACTGCCGCTGATTTCCACGGTGCCATCCTCATTACTGATAACCCTTGAACGCTTGGCCATTTCCTCCTGAACCTTGTCGAATACTTCAGCAGAGACAATAGCTGGATGACTGTCTTTCACATAATACTTGTTTCGCTGCCCATCATTTCTTCTTTTCTTACCGGTCATAAAATCCTCGGTAAAGGTCTTTTGAAGCATGGTATCGCCTTTATATTTCTCGTTCTTTAGCATGTCACGAATCGTTTTCACATTCCAATCATCTTTGCCTGTTGCTGTTTTAATCCCCTGAGATTCCAGATAAGCCTTTATTTGTCCCAGTGACAGGCCATGCAAATATAAATCAAATATCTTTCTGACTACTTCTGCCTGGTCCGGAACTATGACAATCTCACCGTCAACGCAAGTGTATCCCATGAAATTCTTGTACTTCGTGTAGATCTCGCCCTTTTCAAACTTGCGCTGAATTCCCCATTGAATATTCTCGCTGATATTCCGGCTTTCGTCCTGTGCCAGCATGCCCCTCAGCGTAATCTCAAATTCTTTATCTGCCTCGATTGAGTCCAGTTTCTCATTTTCAAAATGCATATTGATCCCTCGCTCTCGTAAAAATCTTACAATCTTCAAAACCTCCAGCGTATCCCTCGATACCCTGCTGATTGACTTTGTGATAATGTAATCGATTTTACCTTTTTCTGCTCTCCTGAGCAGTTTATCCAAACTTTTTCTGCCGCTTCGTCGAAGTCCACTTTCGATATCATAGAACACACCGGCAAATAGCCAGTTGGGATGGCTTTTTATCATTTTCTTATATGCGCTTATCTGAATCTCAAGGCTGCGCATCTGCTCTGGCCCGGATGTGCTGACTCGGCAGTAGGCGGCAACCCTGAGCTTTTTATTTTCTTTGGGTTTAGGCGGTATGATTCGAACATTCTTCATCTCAACCTTTTATTTGTGTAAACATAAACTGGATAAGACACCCATACAATTACATTTTACAAAACAAAAGACGTGAAAGATAGCCTTCACGTCAAAAACACATTTCTGTGTTCGTCCTCCTAAACCCTTTATACATCAGCGTTTCAGCCTCTGCAACAGGATTATTACCTCCACATGCCTTGAGGATACAAAAAAGATGCCGTATTCCTCTGGTACCCCCTTGGCGGGGAGGCATCTTTCAGAAGCAGACGCCTGGTTAGGGCATTTTTTTGCAAATTTAGCGTCTGAATTTGCGTTACAGTTCAAATGAATTGTAAGCAATAAAACCTTCAAAAGCGTGTTCATCTCTTGAAGGTTTTATTGCTTACAATTTTAGTTCCAACCATTTATAATTTCCACTAAAGCATCAAGCGACTTTTCATCCATTGGCAAGTCGATATCTGTGATTATCCAATGTTCGTTGGAACACACTCCTATACGATCCATTAGAACATGATGGTTCCCACTACTCGGGTCTTTATCTGGAGGTTGCAAAGATACTAAAAATTCTATACCGTCTTTTGTTATTTCAATCCATTTCCAGTTAGATAGATCGAAGGGCTTATTTAAACGACCGCCGGATTTATATTCCTTCAGACCTTTTCCGGCGGAGCCACGCTTTTTAACCTTAAACCCTTGTTTTTCAAGGTAGTTAGCAATCTTTAGTCTTTCGGCTTCCCGACATTCTGTATATACCTGTTTGATTAGTTCAAAAAGTTTTTCATTCATATACCTATTGACTCCGTGATTTTATTTGCGAGTTTTTTTACGAAGTATTGATTGCTTGTACGTCCATTTTGCAAAATATGTTGTCCTATATCGGTCTTGATATATTTCATTTTTGAAACCTACCGCAATATTAATGCCTTCGTATTACTATCCGCATTTACCATTAAATAACATAACCGTACCAGAGCGGCGGCTGCATAGCTTTTAGCGTGAAGAAGTTCTATAAGTGCGACAATAGCATAATACAAGGTATCTGAATGTTTATCCTCGCCAACCGACAATATAAAGTTTATCGGTTCAACTAATCCTTGTCCAGTTCCCGGTCGCTAATCCAATCCTGAAATATTGGATAATTTTTAACTTGTCCTGCCTTCGCCTTCAGATTCTCGATGATTTTCTCCTTCTGCTTGTCGCTCATGGAATCGGAAGCTTCCTGCGCCGTTTTCAGTATGTTTGTAAATTCGTTTCCGACCACGCTTGTGATATGCTGATCTTTTGCCTCAATACGCCCGTTGCCATTTACAATCTGCGTTCGATCCCAATTTTCCCTGCTTCCTTTACTGTAAAGCGTGATTAGCATTATGCCCATCATATTTGTGATGGTTCCATATGTCCGATCGTCTTCATAGCAAAAGGTGTAGCTTTGGATTCCTCTGTGGAAAGTGGCATGTGGTCTCACCCAGGTCACTTCTGTGTTACCGGATATTTCTTTTATCTTTTCAAAAAAGAAAATATGATGCTCGATTGTTCCGATGTCGCTTCGCTTATTTAGGAGGTATTCCCGCATGTTCCATTCACAGGAAATCAGATGTTCAAAGGCATCAAGGCCGACTACATGGTTCCCCGTAAAATCCAGCAGATCCAAATAGAGGCTTCTCCAGCTTAAGGATGTCAGAAAGTAATGTAATCTGGAATCGTAATCAAACTGAATGCGTTCTTTCTTTTGGTACGGATGGAACAGGGTGTTTGCAAAGTAGGTCTCTTTTTCACTGAATAAGTCCTCGCAGCTGGCACATAGCATATGGTGCTTTTCGCTATCTTGTGCAGGGACATTCGGATTATCCATGTTCCTGATATTACCGACCGCAGTTTTCTTCAAAGCGCGCATCACCATCTTCGGAACGATGTGACTCAGCTCAAGCTCTGTTTCAGTGCCGCAAAGCGCACACTTTTTTAATTGATACATTCCATCACCCCCCCAAATATCGATTCTAATTATACTAGAAGAGAGAATATCTTCTCACATCTCTGGTATCCCCTTGACGGCTACGTGTATTTCAGAAACAGCCAGTTGCAGGTTGAATTTTGCCATATCAATGACTGCATTTTGCTTTACAACCTATGTAAAATTGCAAGCAATAAAACATTCAAAAGCGTGTTGTCCTCTTGAATGCTTTATTTGATACAATTACCTGAGATATCTATTTTTCTTTGAAAATTACTTGACCATCTTTATTAAAGGTCCACTTTTCAAGCTGTTGATCGAAAATAACTGTATCTATAGTTCCATCGAGCATTTTATAAAGAAGAGTCGCTACTTTGGCTCCCTCGTCGATTACTGTCGTACATACTGATTCGTGACTGTTAAATTCATAGTCGAAGCCGCGAACCGGAACTGTAACTCCACACAGATTAATATATCTTATCTCCTCAAACTCATATTTACCCTTTGTTGTTTGGCCCGTAACCCTTTTAAATGAATTAAATATTGGAGACAAAACTTGCTGGAATGTTTCAGTCTCATCACCATTCTCGTTATAAAAATATGTTTCAGTCGTATCCGTTTTTTGCTCGTTTCCAAAATTGCTTCCTAATGCTGCAGTTATCTCATCCCGCTGAGAAGGATCAGCTATAAGCCAAGCTGTAATGCGAGGTGTATCCATAAAGATCATCCTCATATTAATAAAACAGTCGCCTTAATCTTCCCTCCCAATCCTCTTCATTAAACTCTTTGAGAATAGCCAACTTTATATTTTCATCTTTGGCAAACTTTACTGCTCCCTTAGTAAACCCTTTTGTTGTAACGACTATTGCATCATCAGGTTTTATTTGAGCGACAGCTCCATAAAAATCGCGAATGATGCCAATTCCAACAATGTCGTTATAATCCTTACATTCAACTAAAATTCTTTTTTTATTACCTTGCTTTTCGATTGTAACGTCAATCTGATGCTCGGCGGTTTTTCCTTTGCCTCTTAAACGTAAGTCGTGGATTACTACATCATCTTCTTCAAAAATCTTATAAACCACAGCAGCCAGTCTTTCATATTTTGTGCCGACTTTCAATTTCTCGTTAGTGATATGCCTATCATAAATATTATCCAGGTAATCTGACATTTTCCCCTATCTCCTTGAAGCCTATTGGTAATTGCTTAACCCAAAAATGAGATATCATTTTTGATTAACAATCTACCAATTTCATATATAGCACCTAATTCAAAGTTCCTGACCTCTTGGATAACTTGGTTACTTTCATTATCCCTGTAGTGGATTCCATCAAATCTAGCCTTTTCGTATAACGGAGCTAAGTCAACCACCTCTGTTGGATGAATAATGCCTTCTCTTTTTATAATACCGCTTAAGATTGAATGATTACCATTATAAACAATAGTAATGCCAATAGGTAAAAATAATATTGACCTATGATTCAATTTATCAAATTCAAATGGATCCTCGCAATCAGCACCTATTCTTGTTATAGCACTTTCAAATCTATCGATATTCCAAGCGACTGGAATTACTAAGTTATCTTTTAAGCTTATTGACATTTCTCCATTATTTTCGATAGAAACGCTTTTGTATATATATTCATTATTGTTGTCTTTTACATCACGACCCAAATCAATAAACAATACTTCTACATCGTCAACTTCTTGTCCTGTAAAAAGTTGCATTAGAAGTCTCTGCAAAACCGATAAACCAATTCCATTAATATATCTGTAAATTGGGTGTAGAAAATTATCGGATGTTTCCGATTTATCAATAATTCTTTGAGCTATACCAAGAATACTTTTTAATTGTTTTTTTCTGTCTTCATTCTTTTTATTTATAAAAAACATCTTTTTATATCCCCATTGTGAATGGTAAACTAAACCATACCATTTTACGCCAATGAAAGCATACAAGTTTCTGCCACAAAGCATACAACATTTCGCCAACGACCATACAACTTAAATCAAAGACGGCTCTCGTACTTTGTTAGAATAGAACTAACAAAGAAGTCAGGAGCTGTTAGAATGAAAGGATTTAAGATGTATAAACAGATACAGCAACTTAAGGAGATAGGATTCACTCGGTCTCGAGCAGCCAAGCAGCTGAACATAAATCGGGAAACCGTAACACGGTATTGGAATCTGACGGCGGATGAATTTGCCATACAGTTGTATAGCATTAACCGGGAGCTGTTACTTTCAAAATATGAGGAAATTATCATCAGCTGGCTGAGACAATATCCAACAATGACAGCTGCGCAAGTATGCGATTGGCTCAAAGAGCATTATGGAGAAGAATATATCAAAGAACGTACTGTCAGCCGTTATGTCAAAGGATTACGAGATAAATACAATCTTAAAAAGTCCAACCATCCCAGGGATTATGAGGCTGTAGAAGAGCTCCCAATGGGTCAGCAGCTACAAGTGGACTTCGGTGAAAAGTGGATGCAATCCATTGATGGAGGACGTGTAAAGGTTCGCTTCGCAGCCTTCGTACTCGCTCATGCCCGTTACAAATGGGCCTTCTTTCAAACTCGCGCATTCACAACAAGCGATCTGGTTCGCAGCTGCCATGAGTGCTTCAGATACATGGGAGGAATGCCGCTGGAGCTGGTATTTGATCAGGATAGCATTGTCAGTGTTTCAGAAAACTATGGAGATATTATTCATACCTTTGAGTTTGAGAAGTTTCGGCAGGAATGCAATTTAAAAGTATACCTTTGCCGCGCAGCTGATCCGGAAAGCAAGGGTAAGATCGAAAATGTCGTTAAGTACATCAAATATAATTTCTTGGAAAACAGACTCTTTGCTGACGAAGACATTCTCAACAATTCGTTCCTGAATTGGCTGGATAGAACCGGCAACGCCAAGACTCACGGTACTACTAAAAAGATACCGGCTAAAGTGTTTGAGGATGAACGAGAACACCTTAGCCCCCTGCTGGACATACGATCAAACAGTGATGTAACCATCTACAGGAACGTTCGAAAAGATAACACCATCGTTTACGACAGTAACCGATACTCTTTACCTCTTGGTACATACAACAAGCAAAAAGAGGTCAGCATTGAGGCGAAGAGTGAAAGATTGATCATTATGACCGTTTTCGGTGAGTTTATCTGTGAACATCCAATCGCAACCGGCAGAGGTCAATTAATAAAAAGCACCAGTCACTCCAGAGATGTTACCGACTCGATGGATAAAGCTCAAAATACGGTTGATGCGTTGTTATTATTCAAGGCAACAGATTTTCTGCAGACAATCCGAACAGAAAAAGCGCGCTATGCCCGTGATCAGTTTCGTCTGCTGCAAACATTATGCGATAAATATGGGATTGATGACGTGCTAAATGCCATCAAATATTGTGAGGTGAGCAAACTCTACGGAATAACTTATGTAAAGGATTTTTTAGAGCACAGTGCCAAGCCAAAACAAGTAATCGTCCTCAATGCTATTCCGGTTAGCAACAGCAAGTACCATGTAACCACTGAGAAACGCTCTCTGGACGTTTATGCAAAGGCAGGTGGCAGCCATGAATGAACGGATTGAACGTGTCAATGCATTGGTGTCTGGACTGCATTTGGCCCCTGTCGATTTAGAAAACCTTTATGCTAAAAAGAACAATCTCACACCTCTGGAAAGCATTGAGGTTTTCCTTTCAGAGCAACAACGTCTTCGGACGGAAAAACAAAATCTAATTCGTAGAAGAAGAGCAAATCTACCCGCCGAAAAAACTTTGGAAACCTTTGACTTCGGATTCCAACGCAGCGTATCCAGAGAGCAGATGCTAAGGCTGTCCGACATGACTTGGGTCGAGCAAGCGTTCAACATTTGTTTCTTGGGGCCACCCGGTATCGGAAAAACACATTTGGCCTTATCTTTAGCGGTACAGGCTTTAAACTTGGGTTATGCCGTAGCTTTTACGACCTTGGATGAACTCATGATTACACTGAAAACCTCACAAATCTCAACAGCCAGTAAGAGACGCATTAAAATACTCAACTCGGCAGCCCTGGTTATTATTGATGAGGTTGGTTTTATGCCGTTATCTACTACAGAAGCAAATTTGTTCTTCGGCTTTGTGTCCTCCATGTCCGAGAAAACATCACTGATTATTACCTCAAACAAGGGTTTTGATGAATGGGCTGACTTCTTAGGTGATGCGACGATAACAACTGCAATTTTAGATCGGCTTATCCACCACTGCGAGATTTTAAACATGACAGGCAACAGCTACAGACTTCAACACAGGAAGACAATTACTCAATGCTAAAATGTTGTATGGTTTGTGGCGAAAAGTTGCTGGTTTTACTTGACTGCTTACACCCATATTATATTGATGGTTTATTGTTCTGCTCAGACCAGCGAAATTACTTTTGCTGGCACCAAGGCTAATCACACGTACAAGCTGATAAAACTGATAGATTTCTGATTATCGTTTTTTTGTTTAGCACAAGGCAGAGGTTTGTACCTCGATACAGATATCATCTGGTGTTCGCAAATCGCTGCTTTCCCAAGAGGAGCTTATTCCCTCCGCAGTATCAATAATTAAACGGCATACCCTCTCTAATTAATCTGTCTCGTCTTTCTTTTAATTGCCCATTTCTTTCCATTCAAGCATCATTTTTCTATTAAGTTTTGCGATATCACAAAAATACTCATTAACTGCTAAAGGATCCCCCAGAGGGTCTTCATTTGCGTTTCTAACCATACACATGGTACAAAAATCTTTATCAGGACATTGAATACATTTAGGAAAATCTTTTCTTCGCAAGCCTCTTAGATATTGTATTCTTTCAGAATTATTCCAAATATCTTCGAGAGAAGTTTCTTTTACATTACCAATATTATAATCCTGCCAGCCAGCACATGGATATACATTCCCGTTGTCAGCTATGCAAATGGATGAATGACAAACGCTACAAACAAAATCGTTTGATGTAATATTCTTTTTCTTCTCCGCTTCCCTTTCCATTTGCTCCATATAACTTGTATCAATCACAACAATATCGTTAATCACTTCTCTGATTTCATTAATGGACAGACGGTTACTAAGATTTTGTGTTGTATGATTATATCTTGCTATGATGACATAATCATCTCCGACATGAATCTTATGTTTTTTCGCCCAATTTTTAACATCATCATAACAGTTTTTGTTTTGCTTCATTATTGGACAGCTTATTTGTAAAGGTATATCGTTTTCAATAAGTTTCAAAATTGCATTTTTTGTTTTTTTAAAACTTCCTTTCATTTGGGTTATTTCATCGTGAATATTGGAATCCATTGAGTATAATGAGACTTGAACGCCTAAAAGAGGGTTTGTTCTCATTTCTTTGATAATTTCATCATTAAGTAAAGTTAAATTGCTAAGGACATTTACTGAAAAATCGTATTCTTTGCATTTTCTTAAAAAATCGCAAAAGCTTTTGTGCAACATTGGTTCCCCACCACTTAATGTTAAATGCAATAACCTCATATTTTTACATTGTTCTAAAACATCATAAAACAAATCAGCTTCGATATCGCTTACTTTATTCTCATGTGGAATATAGCAATGTACGCATCTTTCGTTGCACTTGCTTGTAATTTCTATGTGTAAATTTGTAAGTTGAGGTTTGTCTTTAAAGTATTCTTCTAAAAATTCCTGTGAGGATTTTTCAGGATGCATAATAGTCGGAGAATAATCTTTTTTTATTATCTCAGGTTCTAGTATTTTGTACGAAAACTTTGTGTCTCTTTTTTCGCATTCCTGAATTGTTTCGCCAGATACAATAAATCCATCCTGTTCAAGCATAAAATAAAAGTCTCTGGCATCATTCTTAATTATTTCAATGTCAACATCTGTAAATTGCTTATTTATTTTTTTGGCGAGATCATCAAGGGTTTGAGGTTTTCTACCTAAAGCAGAAAAAAATACAGCCCCACTTTCCGATAGAATTTTATCTCCGATGTTGTTTTTGTTATCATCAGTTCGTTTATATCCGAAATTCCTATTGTCCGTTACATACCCGAAGGACTCATAGTTTCTGAATATAATATTAGATTTTTGTTTGAAAAACATTACAATTTCTCCTTAGTAATCAAGCGACGAGTTTTCATTTATAACATCGTCGCCTGATTAAACTGTCCATTATCGTCCACCTGGCTTTGGTGGATTACAAGGTCTTCCACTCGGTTTACTATTGGGTGTGCATTGTGCCATCTGTACAGTACTTTGTGCCAATATCACAGGCTTTGCGTAAACCATATTTTTCACCTCCTATCTCAATTTTTGAAATATATCAACAGATTGCTCCGCCAATCGCATTATCTCTTAAAATGCAATATTTTACATGACTTTCGCCGGTGTTATCCAAAACTCACCCTATCATAACTCGCTGGGTCTATGCCCTTACATTCCTTCGTTCTGTTTTATGGATAAAAACGGAGATAGCGTTTAAGCTTTGGTGCTGGGTCATGCCCTAATGGAGGTGATCTCCTTATCTCCGCTTTATCGGCGTGTTTCATGTTTCTTGCTTTGCTGCGCCATAGGCACTGCCTTATCGGATGTCAAGGGCGGCGCAGCCGTTTATTTACCCTTGACATCCAGTACGTAACCAAAACCCTTGTAATGGGTTGCTTAAGCCGCTTTTAGGCTTAAGCAGCTTGATTGCTGATTTGGTTCTTTCTGCATTCCCCAAGCACTAATTCTGCCTTGTATTCTGTTTGCTTTTTTACCAGATTGTATATTACTGTTATTATTTTTTCGGAAATAACAACAAGTGCTTGCTTTTTCTTAAGCGGATTGGTTTCGCGCGTTTTCAGGTAAAGGTACAGTTCTTTCATTTCTTTGTTTACTGCAACCATGGTCATGGCCATCCGGTATAAAATACTTCTCAAGTTTTTCCTTCCGCGCTTGGAGATTGCTGTTCCACTTTTACTCTTGCCGGAGCTGTCTTCAACAAGGTTGTATCCGGCCATTTTGCTTATCTGACGCGGATGGTCAAATCTCAGCGGATCGCCTATCTCGCCTAAAAAACTTGCTGCGGTGACCACTCCTATACCGGGGATGCCGAGAATGATTTCCCCGATTCCTGTCTCTGCCAGAGCCAGTTCCATTTTGCTTTCCACTTGTTCGAGCTGCTTTGTTAGTAATTCCAATTCCTCGATCATTAACTCTAATTTCAATTTTGACGACGCTGTTCCATAACTCACGCCTATGGAGTTTTGGGCTGTTTCTACAAGCTGCTGAGCTTTTTTCCTGCCTACTGTCTTTTTGACGGCTTTCTTTATCTCGGCAAGTACTCCCTCAACTCCCAATTCAAGTATCAGTGAAGGGAATGGGCAGGTCTTTAATATCTGCATGGACGCTTTCCCGTTTAATGCATTTTTGAATACGAGTTTCATTTCAGGAAAGTATTCATCCATTACTGCTGTGATGGTGTTTTTTAAAGCGTTATGCCGCTTCATGAGGCTGATCCTGGCGTTTGACAGCACTCTTAGTTCCGCGAATATATCTTGGGGCATATATACTTCGTAATACCTGCCGTCACGCACAAGTTTCGCTATGGTTAGAGCATCTTTCTTATCGCTCTTGGTCTGGCTGTTGTCATCCAGCTCTTTGGCTTTTTTGGTGTGGTAGGGATTAACCATGACTACTTTTACTTCTTGCATCAACAGATAGTTGGCCAGCGGTTTCCAGTAGTGCCCTGTGGGTTCCATTCCTACGATTACGTCGTCAAGTCTTTTGTTCTTGCAAATTGTTTCGATGCTTGCTAAGATAGTTTCGAAGCCGGTTTTATCGTTCTGGAATTTCAGGGCTTTCCCCAATTCTATGCCACGATAATCCACGAACCGGGCCCACTGCGTTTCTTTGGCGATGTCTACTCCCACTATTAGTGTTTTAGGTGTTATTGCTTCTAATTTAATATTGTTACGGTTCTTCATCTGCTTACATCCCCCTGATTTTCTGTGATTTTTGTGCGTTTGTCAGGCACACTTAAATCATAGCAGGGGGTTGTTTATTTCTCAAAGATCATTTTCATTCATTACAGGAATGCTTTTCGACAAGAATTAGCTTTTCATAGAGAAATTATACTACAAAAATGGAATTAAGAGGAAAAAATTCAGTTTCAAGACAAAGTAATGATCTGCACAATGCTATCAGGTCTACTTGTAGATTCATCAATTTGCATCACCATTACCTCGTATGGTTAATATTCGGGAATATTATTGTTTCGTATTTCCCTTTAAATACTTCTCCATAGTTTTATCAAATTCTGAAATATATCTTTCATCTTGCCTTACACGAAATTTTTCATATTCTTTTTTTGCCTTATCCATGGCATCCTCATGGCTTATCTTTCCCGAATCCTTTAAAACCTCGCGACGATTAAACTTTAAAAACTCGTCAGTGATATGTAGCCAGTCTTTCATTGTCATAATATTTTGATTTAACGCCTGAAACTCAGCATAATCAATGTACATTGTCACAATTCTATTCAGTCTATCCAACTCATTTTGGTTAAGATAATTCTTTGCTACCTTCACATCACTCTTTAAAATTTTGCCGTGAGGTGACGCTTTCCATGTAGTCAATCCCATGGTTGGATGTTCACTGTCCGCCCGTCCATGGATAATTTCGGCGGCAGTTTTTCCTGTTATGGCAAAGTGCATTTTATTTTGCACAAAGGCATAAAATATTTTCGTTTCCTCGGAATTGGAGTTGTAATCGCTACTGCACTGTTCAAAAACATCAGCAATCTTCTGATAAGCTCTGCGTTCAGAAGCTCTGATTTCCCTGATGCGTTCTAAAAGTTCATCAAAATAATCCTTACCGAATGGCCTGCCGTTTTTGAGCATATCATCATTTAATACAAATCCTTTGACGATATATTCTTTCAAAGTCTGAGTAGCCCAAATTCTGAATTGCGTAGCTTTTTTGGAGTTGACCCGATAGCCAACAGCGATAATAGCATCGAGATTATAATAGTTGGTATTATATGTTTTTCCGTCTTCGGCAGTATGTGCAAATTTTGCACATACTGCTTCTTCTTTCAATTCATTTTCGGTAAATATATTCTTCAAATGTTTGGTGATTACCGTTCTATCCACGTCAAAAAGCTCACCCAGGGCTTTTTGGGTCAGCCAAAAACTTTCCTCTGCATAATAGACATTGACTCTTATCTTTCCTTCGTCAGTCTGGTAAAGAATGATCTTACTTTGTTTTGATATGTCGCCCACGTGACATATCCCTCCTTTTTATACCAACCATAACTTTTCATAGACAATTATACCAAACATATGTTCTGTATGCAATGTAAAAATGCAGGCATATTTTTTCCATTTTGTAATCACACCCGTTAATATCTATAGCATTTCTTCAATCGTACCCACCAGTTCATTCGCTATATTAACGCTGTCCAGCCTCATTATGCTTTCCTCCGAACTGCCGAAGCTCAAAAGGTTAATACTTCCGTACCATACAATCTTCTGATCGATTACCGCAAACTTCTGATGTATATTTGATTTAAAAATAAGGTTTGCTCCTGTTAATCGTACGGCATTAATCATATCTGAAAATGCCAACCTGTCCTTTTCCTTATAATCGCCCTCCGGTCTGGTGATTATGGTCAGCTTGGCCCCATTGTTAATTCCGGAAGACAGGATATTCAACATCTGATTCAGACGTTTTTTTGTCATATAAGGGCTGACAATAACAATGTCTGATTTTGCAGAAGAAATATCATTACTGAATACCGTCATAAAACTATGGTTATCAAAAATAGCATTCGTAGCTTCAAACGGCTTACTGTCGCTTTTGGCCGAATATCCTATGGAAGAGTATCCTTTAAGTCTCTTATGGTACATCCTTTCAAGCACACCGACATGAACGTCCACATAATCATAAACTTGGACTTCACTCTTGTTTTGATATAAGCGGTGAAGCCGTCCGGCATACTGCTGCACTGTTCCTTTCCAAGCAACCGGCATTGCCAGAAAAAGTGTATCCAACCTTGGTTCATCAAAGCCTTCGCCGACAAACCGACCGGTGGCCACAATAACAATACTCTCATCCGTCGGAATGCTTGAAAGCTTTTCATGCTTGATTCTTCTTTCTTTAGCAGTCATTCCTCCGGTTAATTCAATAACGTTTGGCATTACTCTTGACAATTCCCTGGCGATTGCCTCGACATGAGCCGTTCTTTCTGTCAAGACAATAGGATTTCGCCCTTCTTTCACACATTGAGTGACATCATCAACAATTAACTGATTCCGTATTTGGCTGGTACTGATTTGAGAATAGATTTCGCCAATAGACCACTCTTTCTCGTCCTGGCTTACCGGTTTTCTGAATGGCGTAAAACGCGGAATAATATAATGCTCAAATGGTCTTTTTTCAGCTTGTTCTTTAGCATCAACCTTATGCCGCACCGGGCCGCAATGCATAAATATGATGGGATGATGACCGTCCTGCCTCACCGGGGTTGCTGTCAATCCATAGACATACTTAGCCGGAACGTTTTTAAGAATCTGCTCAAAGCTGAATGCCGGTACATGGTGGCACTCATCAATAATAACCATGCCATAATCCTGGACAACATCTTTTACGTCGTCGCTTTTCACCAATGACTGCATAATCGCAATATCAATAATCCCACTTAAATTTTTCTTGCCGCCGCCAAGCTGTCCAATAATACTACGGCTCTTTTTCCTGCCTCGTCTTTTAATGGGATCGATAGGCAGCTCTTCATTAATCGTCAAAAATTGGTTCAATCGCTCTTGCCACTGCTCCAATAACTGCTGTGTATGAACAAGTACAAGCGTGTTGACTTTTCTTTCAGCTATTAGTTTTGCCCCTATTACTGTCTTCCCAAATGCGGTGGTTGCGGCTAAAACCCCATTATCGTGCTGCAGCATTGAGTAAACGGCATCCCCCTGTTCATCACGAAGATGTCCCTTGAATTGAACCTTGATAAATTTACCGGAAACGGTTTCGTCCGTCCACTTAATTTCAGAATTCATCGGTTCAAACAGATTTATTAAATCAATCGCACATCCTCTTGGAAGGCAAAGATAATCCGGCGTTTCATCAGACAAAGAAATTATTCTGGGCTTATTAAATGTCGGCAATCTCATAGCCTGCGCCTTATAAAAGTCAGGGTTACGGAAGGCCGCCAGGCGTTTCATCATATTTAGGGCTTTATTAGAGAATCCATCTTTGCGAACATATAGCATGTCGGCTTTTGTAATGTTAATAGTATCCGGAATATCGTTTTTACATAACCGTTTGTCTATCCGCGTCTTTTCCCATGGCTTCGTTTCTTCGTCTTCAATTTGCCTTAAATCTCCCAATTCATTACCGGTGCCAAGCTGGGAAATGTACCCGTTTATTTCCTCTTCGCTTAACTTCCGAACAGAGCTTAAGAAATGCCACTGATCACTATAGGGTTGAAACTTCTCATCAATAAATACGCTGTTATCACTTTTTCGTGCGTTGACTTGCAGAGGCAATACGATCAGATTCCCAAATCCGCCTTTGGGGAGTGTGTCCTGATTGGGAAACAACCGGTCATATGAACTAAATTTAATCTCATGCCTTTTTGACATGGCATGGGTTAGAAGCAGTGTGCCAAATTTTCTGGCCGTTGCCGCACTGATTTGATCCTTGAAAAAGAACCACGCATGGCCACCGTTCCCGGATTGCGACCGTTCAACGACAAAGGGAATACTTTTTTCGGTACAAGTATTTCTTAATGCATTTATATCTTTCTGCCAACCATCGTCATCAAAATCCATCGCAAGGAAGCTGCAGGTCTCATCCGGCCGCATAGGATAAACACCGTATACTGCCTTACCTCTTAAATGATTATCAATTGCAGAGGAATCAAGAATCGCATATTTTTTATTCTCACAGTCGGAACACTTGATTTTCGGCTTGCCGCAAATCCCTTTAGCCCATTCATTCAGACAAACTGGAGAATATCCCGATTTACCTTCTTTATTCTGCCATCTTTTAGCATATACATCATCCCTGCCTCTGAACAACGACATGAATAGATTAATCTTTTCCTGTGGAGAACTATTATTGGTTACTCGTTCAGAGCTATTAAATTGGTCTGAAAGGTCTTTTTCCTCTTCCATTGCATGAACTTCATTGTCGAATAAGGGCAATACCAACCCAAGCTGAATCTTGAAATCTTCATTTTCAACCTTCAGCCTTTTATTTTCTTCCAACAGCTTTTGGTATTTTCTATAAAGTTCTTCATAATCCATTGTTTTACGGTATCCTATCGTTAGTATCCTTATATAAATTGGTAAAATATACAAATATTATTTTATTAGTTTGGATGTAACAATGCAAGGATATATCAAAAACAGATTTTAGTCTGCTCCCCATTTTTATAGCTAATCATAGTATACAAATTATAAATCTGAATTCTAGCAACTTTATTCCTGATTATACCTTCATCATAACCCCCATTCTCACAAACAGCTTCTGCCAGAACATCCTGTATCCATCCTTCATCCATGGTGGGGGAATGAGGGCAAGCATCTTTGCCTTTTTCAATCCTTGTCGCACAGCGCCAGACTACCTTGCCCCGCTCAGTTCTCCGACGATAAGATGCTCCGCAATCTCCGCACACGAGCAAATTTCCCAGAAAGTATTTGCCATTATATTTACTTCCGCTGATTTCTACTGTGCCATCCTCGCTGGTAACAAGCCGCGCACGTTTCGCCATTTCTTCCTGAACCTTGTCATAAATTTCGGCAGAAACTATGGCGGCATGGCTATCCTTTACATAATACTTGTTCCGCTGTCCGATATTTTTGCTTTTCTTTCCGGTCATAAAATCCTCAGTAAAGGTCTTTTGAAACATTGTATCGCCCTTATATTTCTCGTTGGTTAACATCCTCTGGATCGTTTTTGTATCCCAAATTTCCTTGCCCGTTACAGTCTTAATTCCTTGGGCCTCCAGATAATCCTTAATTTGTCCTAACGTCAGGCCTTGTAAATATAAGTCAAATATCTTTCTTACCACCTCTGCCTGTTCCGGCACAATGACTATCTCACCGTCAACGCAAGTGTAGCCCATGAAATTCTTATACTTCGTCAATATCTCGCCCTTTTCAAACTTGCGCTGAATTCCCCATTTGATGTTCTCGCTGATATTTCGGCTTTCGTCCTGTGCCAGCATACCCCTAAGCGTAATTTCGAATTCTTTATCCGCTTCAATTGAATCCAGCTTCTCATTTTCAAAATGCATATTGATCCCTCGCTCTCTTAAAAATCTTGTAATCTTCAATATCTCCAGCGTATCTCTTGATACCCTGCTGATTGACTTTGTGATGATGTAATCAATTTTGCCTTTAGCCGCTTTTTTGAGCAGCTTGTCCAGACTTTTTCTGCCGCTTCGGCGAAGCCCGCTTTCAATATCATAATAAACACCGACAAAAATCCAGTTGGGATGGCTTTTTATCATCTTCGTGTATGCACTTATTTGAATCTCGAGACTGCGCAGTTGCTCCGACCCGGAGGTACTGACCCTGCAGTAAGCGGCAACCTTGAGCTTTTTATTCTCTTTGGGTTTAGCAGGTATAATCCTTACATTTTTCATTGTCCTTCACATCTATATAAAATGAGACACCCATTAATATTCTACCAAAAAGAAAAGACGCAGCGAGGAAATTCACTCACGTCAAAGCATATCTCTTACGACAATCCCGCTAAGCCTTGCAGCGTCAGCGTTCCACACGTTGCAACAGGATTACGGCTTCCGTATGCCTTGAGGATCCAAAAAAGATGTCGTACACATCTGGTATCCCCTTGGCGGAAGCTAATATTTCAGATAAAGTCGCCTGGATAGGCTTACTGTTATTTCTCCACCCTTTTGCTTCTATCATTCTTAATTGTTAAAGAAATGGATCGACACCTGCTCATAGCACCATCTATAAAAATAGCGTTATTAAATAGGTTAACAACATGTAAAGCATTCCTGCCATTGCTACAAGCAAAACTAAGGGGATTTTTCTACCTGCAAAACTATTAGTTAATGCCCCTTTCTTTGGACATACAGCAATGCATTTTTGGCAGTCAAAACATTCAGCCGATATTACCTTCTTCATTTTATGCACCTCTAGATTTGAGGGACATTTCTTTGTACATAACGTGCAATTGATGCACTTATCTTCGCATCGGACGATACCACTGGGGCTAAACCGACCTGCAATTCCGGCGACTGCACCCTGTATGCAGATATATTTGCAGAAGAATCTATCAATAAAGAATGAGCCAATAATTGTTACAAACATCAACATAATACTTATCCAGGCTAATCCAGGTATTATGTTATATTGCTCAAACACATCGTCAACACTGACTTGTAGCAGTAACTTGCCGCTTGCAATGGATAATACTGCAAAACCTGCAAGTATGATGTATTTCGCTGCTCTAAGATATTTATCGAGTGTTGCAGGAACTGTGACCCTTTTTTTTAAAAGCTTGAATCCTATATATCCAACACCCCTTTGCAGCGCCCCTACCATGCATAAAAAACCACAAAAGCTTCTTTTGAAGATAATGGCAAACAAAATAAATGTTATTAGGACTGCCATAATGCTAAGTTGAATTGCATTTTCGAAAGTCTCCTCAATAAGGAAACTAAAAACAAACGGGAATATTGTTAGAAAAAAAGGAATGGCCGTTTTTGCTAATTTCTTAGTATTAATATTCATTACATGACCTCCGTATATCTGGTTTGGTTTACATCTACGAATTACAAATCTTCACAAAAATACCTCCTGATTATTTATGTGATAATAATGTCAAATCACATTAAACAAACAGGAGGTATAAAATTAAACAAATCCTAAACTCTTTCTTTTTCAATTTAATTAATAACTCAACTTTCCCACCATTAAATAATGGTTAAAGCCATGATTTTTCTGACACATCAGGTTGCAAACAACAATCGTTCTTTGAAAGACCGTGGAATAGTGCTAAGAAAAGTATCCATAATCATATT